>CALDJV010000467.1 GCA_937899305.1 uncultured Cytophagaceae bacterium | reverse complement strand
AAAATCCCGTTACAAAATAAAATGATTGTTTTTATAATTAATTTACACAAAAATTAGACTTATCTTTAAAGCAATAAAATAATATCTTTTAATAACGAAAAAATAGACGCGATGGCGGATTTTCCTTGGCATCAAAATTACCCGCAAGGGGTAGCAAAAGAAATAGACCCAGATAAATATAGTTCACTTGTAGCAATACTTGAGGAGAGTTTTCAAAAGTTTGCCAACAAACCAGCCTATTCAAACATGGGGGTAGAGCTTACCTACCAACAGCTTGATGAACATTCCAAAAGTTTTGCAGCTTATTTGCAAAGCCTTGGCCTCAAAAAAGGAGATCGTTTGGGTATTCAAATGCCCAATGTGTTACAATATCCAGTAGTATTGTTTGGTGCTTTGCGGGCTGGGCTGATCGTTGTCAATGTAAATCCGTTGTACACTGTGCGCGAAATGGTGCATCAATACAATGATGCTGGGGTAGAAACGGTCGTGATTTTGGCCAATTTTGCCGACAAGCTACAGCAAGCCCTGCCTGAAACCAAGATCAAGAATGTAATTGTGTCTGAAATTGGGGATATGCTAGGAACCATCAAAGGGTTGCTAGTAAATACCGCTGTAAAATATTTCAAGAAAATGGTGCCCGCCTTCCGTATTCCTGGTATGCTCCGCTTGAAAGATACGTTGCGTAAGGGTCGTAGCATGAGTTTCAATGCGCCTACCTTAGTGAATACAGATACGGCATTTTTGCAATATACTGGAGGAACTACTGGGGTATCGAAAGGAGCTACTTTGAGTCATCGTAACATTGTGGCCAATCTCACCCAAAACAAAGAATGGTTCATTGGGTTGGAAGAAGGCAATGAAATCATGATTACCGCCTTGCCGTTATACCATGTATTTGCACTTACTGTCAATTGTTTGTTGATGGCCCACGTAGGAGCCAAAAGTGTATTGGTGACCAACCCTCGCGACATGCCAGGATTTGTAAAAACATTATTGAAAAACCCTCCTACCTTGTTTACCGGATTAAACACTTTGTTTAACGGATTGTTGAACAATGCTGACTTTAATCAAGTAGATTGGTCTCAAACCAAGTTTGTAGTAGCCGGAGGAATGGCGGTGCAAAAACCCGTAGCCGAACGTTGGGAAAAAGTGACTGGGGTGAAGGTGGCCGAAGGATACGGATTGAGCGAAACTTCTCCAGTATTGTCTTGTAATCCCTTGGATGGCAACGTGCGCATTGGTTGCATTGGTTTGCCTGTGCCTGGTACTGAGCTTAAAATTATGGACGACGAAGGCAACGAAGTAGCGCAGGGAGAACCTGGTGAGATTTGTGCTCGAGGCCCGCAAGTAATGAGCGGTTACTATGGTCGTGACGATGAAACCAAAAAATGTTTCTTCCCCGATGGCTGGTTCCGCACTGGCGATATTGGCCTCATGGAGCCCGATGGATTCTTTCGCATTGTAGATCGCAAAAAAGACATGATTTTGGTATCGGGCTTTAATGTATACCCCAACGAAGTAGAAGATGTAGTGGCCGGACATGACGGAGTGCTAGAGGTAGCTGCCATTGGAATTCCTGACGCTAAAGCTACTGAACGAGTGAAGGTATACGTGGTGAAGAAGGACGCCAACCTGACCGAAACCGAGGTGATTGCCTATTGTAAAGATAATTTGGCGGGTTACAAAGTACCCAAAGAGGTAGAATTTAGGGCAGAATTGCCCAAATCTAACGTGGGGAAAATCTTGCGTAAGAAGTTGAAAGACGAACTAAAAGCAAAGCAAGAGTCTTAAAACCTTGATAATAACATATGACAAGCCCTTGAGAAGATAACCCTACTCAAGGGCTTTTTTAGTACTTATTTTTTACCTGTGTATCTTTCCAGTTCCGACACCCGTTTTTCCAAATCTTCTATTCCTACATCTCGATTTTTGAGTTCGTTGATGTCATCGGCCATTCGCCGCATAATTTCGGTTTGGGTAACTTGCACATTCACTAACTTTTGAATTTGGGTGCCATGGGTTTCCAGAATTTCACCGTGTTTGTTCAATGTTTCACCTTGTTGATCTAATTTTTGCAAACTTTCGGCGAGTAACTCCAATATCTTGTCTTCGTTGTTCATATTGTTTAGATGTTTGATCAAAATGTTTAATTTAGTAAATTTGATCAACTTCTGCAAGTTTTACTACACCTATACATAACGTCGGAAAACAATAAAAAATATACCTCCAATAAGTAATATCCCGGCAAACCAAAGAAACATACTTTTCAGATAAAACGGCTTTTGCGGCTGCAAACTCAGCGGTTTGGGATCGCCAATGAGCACAAAGCTGCTCCAGTAAAACGGATTGTTGGCCAGGTTGTCGGCCGACTCAATGTAAGCCAGTTTCGCCTTTTGTAGGGCCATGTCTTTGGGCATCCCATCGGCCAGATTTTTATAAAATGCAATCATAATCTGCGACGTGCTTTGGTCGGGCACGCTCCATAGGCTCATCAATACATTGGGGCTGCCCGCATAAGCAAAAGCCCGCCCAAGACTCATCACTCCTTCGCCCGACTGTATTTTACCAAAGCCAGTATTGCAAGCGCTCAGAGTAACCAATTCGGCCTTGAGTTTTAGATTATACAATTCATAAGCATGCAGGTAGCCATCATTCAAGGTATCTTGCCCCGACAAACTGAACAACAAGCGAGAATAAGCCGGACGGTCATCGTCTACAATGGCATGGGTGGCCAAGTGTAGTACCGATCCATTCGCAAGGTTGTTTTTAAATTCACGTTCGGTAGCCCGTTGCCCTACAAACAATTGGCCTCTGTACAAGGCATCCAGGGCTTTCACTTCTTGTTGAGCTCCCTTCAATTCACTGAGGTCATCCCGTAGCTTATCGCGGTTTTTAGCGTTATTTACCGCCAATTGGGCCTTGAAATCAGGTGAAAAAGCCAGCAACTTTTCCTTGTTCAACTTAAGCGGCAACATTCGCTTACTGTAAATCAAGTTGGCCGAATAATCGTAACTGATGACGTATTTTTTGAGCAGGTAAGCCAGATTGCTGTAATTGGCGGCTTTGGATGGAGCAGAAGTCATCAGCAAGCTTTCCCAAGGGAGGTAATACAAGATGCCATCGGGCACAATCCAAAGCTTTTGGGTAGCGTCCGCAATTGGTACACCTTTGACCAAGAGCTTGTAAAAATAGTGACCCAGACGAACAAAATCAGAGAAGTTTTTTTCGGTAATGCTGTTTCTAAATGCCCTGATATCCGCTTCAAAATTGGGAGGGAGGCTAATTTTTTTAAGTGCCAAATGGTTTTTGGTAAGGGTAAAAATGAACAGTTGTTTTTCCCCTAACACATACTCTATCAGCGTTTGTTGGGGGGTGAGTAGGCGTTGCTGGATGGCTTGGGCCGAGGCGATTTCAAAGCGGTATTTGGTGCGATAATATTCGGGAGCAATGCGTTTATAGACATTTTGTAAACTATCTCTACGGGTAGTCAAGGCAAACATTTGTTCTTTCAGGGTATTGACTTGTTTTTTGTCAGGCCGGGGTTGCCCTTCCGCAGCTTGCAATGCTTCTTTAGTTTGGGCAATGGTTTGGGCTAGGGTTCGTTCAAATTGACTTACCCCCTGTCGGTTCGATTGACTGGTAAGGTGTAATGACCTCAACAATACATAAGACTTATTCTGTTCTGCCACATCGAAAGCTTCCCGAATGTAGGCCAAATCCTTGGTTTTACGATGCATTTCGTGCAATACCTCAATCGCTTCCACAAAAATGAAACGAGAATATTGCAACACAATCAACAAGTTATTTTCATTTTCTTGGCTCAACCTCCATTCCTTGATTTGCTTGAGTACAAAACGATACACTTCCAACGATTTTTTGAGGTCATCCAATTGGGCAGTTTTATCATACTTTGCTTTCCAAATGGCAGCTTTTCCTGCCAAGGCAAAAGTTTGGGTTTCTTTGGAGGCAACCCCTGCCATACTAGGATGCTGGTGGATGTCTTTAGATGAAAACTGGTGGTTGTTCAGAATCAAAGTTTTTTGTACGGTCTCGAAAGCCAAATCAAATTGGTAGTCATCACGGTAAGAATTACTCATCATCCGATAGATTTCCGCATTCTCCATAGGCTCAGTACCAAAGATTGCTTCTTGTAACTTGATTGCCGTTTTGTAAGCTTTGATGGCTTCTTTGAATTTTTTTTCTAAATGCAATACCCTCCCTTTGAGATAATAATGTCCTCCTCGCTGCTTTTGCACCTTGGGGCCATCTGCCTGAAAAATCTTTTCCATATACAGGCGGGCTTCTTTGGGTTTTTCTAATACCACATACAAATCAGCCAACGTGTAATACCCCGAAATAAGCCTAAAAGCTTCAGAATCAGGACCATAATATTCTTTATAAGCATCTATAGAACGTTTGTGGTATGTTACCGCCAATTCGTGTTTACCAATGGTTTGGTAGAGTAGTGCTAGGTTAAAACAAGCATACGCCAACATATTTTTTTGGTCTGGTAATGTTTCAACTATGCGACTTACTTTCTCAAAATATATTCGGGCTTCATCGTATTGTGCTTTGACCATATACAAACGCCCCACCAATCCCGACACTTTAGCTTCGGTGATGGGGTTTGCTTTAACTTTTATCAAACTTAGAGATGCTTCGGTCATCGAGAGGGCTTCGTCATATTGGCGAAAATAGTAATAGGCAATACCCGCTTGATATAAAATTTCGGGTTTATATTGAGTATCCTTGGTTTGTTGGATGGCTTGGGCGGCTTTTTTCATGTATTCATAAAACACCGGAAACTTTACCAAGTGATTGGGAGAATTATTCAAGCCTATGCGAAAATACAGGCGAGCTAAGATCAATTGGTATTGGGGGTGGTTTTTTTGAGGCAAAAATACATCAAGCGCCTGGGTAAATGTATCACTGGCTTTTTGGTAGTTTTTTTCTTGCTGGAAGGCATCGGCCTGATTCCATAACTTTTGAATACTGTCCGGCATTTTATCCTGGGCTTGTGCAGTAGTGTATAAAAAAAGGCTGCACAAGATCAATGTATATTTCCAGGTTCTCATAAGTCTTATCAAGTAGGTTTTATAAAGTCAAACTAACTTAAAAGTAAACAAAAAGGTCATTGGATACAATTAATCTATAGGCTACTCTTGAATTTGGATCCAACAGTTAACTATCGAAAACTGATAGATAAAATAAAATATTGTGATTAATACATAAGATTTAAATGCATTGATTACATTTGTATTATGCTTTCATTCATCATTTTGTTGAGGTTACGTCAGGCATATCGTTATTCGCAAGAATTAGGATTTGTAAGAACACTGATTTTGGGACTGACCACCGTTATATTTTTGCCGCGTTTTGTTTTAGAACTCTGGATGAACAACCCCTACTATTTAGCTGCATTTTGGGGGGTTGTATTATTGAGCATTCACTTGCAACGTGCCGATGACGGTTTTTTGAAAAGCATCGCCATTCGACATACCCATCTCTATACCATAGAATACGGCATTTTATCGGTGGCTTTCATAGGGTTATATTTACAACAGCAATATTGGTGGGGGGCATTGGCACTGTCCATACAAGTAATCTTACTGCCCCACTTGCCTCGCTTTTGGGGGAGATCAAAAGGTAAAAGGCAATATTGGTGGGACACCAAACACTGGCTACCTTCGCTTCATTTTGAGTGGATAGCAGGCATAAGACAGCGCTTTATCCATTTATTCACCATTTGGTTTTTAGGGCTATTATTTTGTTGGTATGCTCCCGTGGCTCCGGTAGTGAGCCTTTTATTGGGAATGATGATTCCTTCTTTTTACCTCGTTTGCGAATCTAAAGAAATGGTCGAGGTATTGGCCAGCTCAGCTCGAGAGTTGATCCAATGGAAAATCAAACAAGTATTGAAACTGTTTGGGTTATTTACTGCTCCTTTGTGGGGCGGTTTTTTGTTGTTCAATCCTCGTCTATGGTTTGTGATACCCACTGTCGGGCTGATTGTGAGTTTATGGCTGGTATTGGCGGTTTTGGCAAAATATGCGGCTTACGATCCAGGCGAACGACTTACCCAAAACAACACATTGATGGGGTTGGCCATCATATTTACCTTCTTACCTCCATTTAGTTTTCTCATCAATGTTTTCTGGGTCATACGCTATTACCGAAGGGCAGTGCATCATATGGAAAATTACATCATGGATACAAAAAATTGAATGACGAACACTGAATGGCCTGCTCATTAGAAATGTAGTATTCGACATTCAAAATGAGTCAATGGTTATAATGATAAATGACCTCACAATCTTGGGGTACTTTGGCCTTAATTTGGGCCAATTGCTGGGAAGTAGGGTGGTAGTCTTCAATATTTTTGAAAGAAAGGGTCTGTAGTTTGGGAAAGGCTCCCGCAACGTCTAAAATAAACTCAGGCAAGGCTCCATCTAGCTGTAAATGGGTAAGGTTTTTCAGTTGAGTAATGGTTTCTGGAATTGAGTTGGGATATTTACCACCACCTATTTTCAATGTTTCCAATGTAGACAAGGCTCCAATGCTTTGGGGTAATTTTATAGTATGCGTCATGAGGTTCAGCAACTTCAGGTTTTTCATTTGTCCGATTTCCTCAGGAATGGTCAGGTCGGGCGAAGAACCCCAGCAAGTGTATAAAATCAAACTTTCCAATGCCTCCATCTCCGCAATCCAGGCAGGGATAGACTGAATGCCATTATCGGCTACATCCAGTGTTTTGAGTTGAGGGAGTTGGGTCAAAAAATAAGGAATGGTTTCCAGGCAATTGGCAGCCAAATGCAAAGCCTCCAACTTTTGTAATCGAGTAAGTGCGGTGGGGAGTACCTCAATACGGTTGGCATACAAATTCAGCACTTTTAATTGCTGGAAGGTGCCAATCCAAGATGGGAGATGGGTGATTTTATGACAACTGAAATCAATGGTTTCCAAAAAGGTCAACTTTTTTATAACCCTGGGAAAATGCTTTTGCTCAACTGCCGACCTTGATGCATGGTATATCAACGAGGCATTGAGTTGTTTGTCAGTGAGAAAATCCACCCAATAGTCGTCACTGTCTTCTTGGTTGAGTTGATCAAAATCTACCGACCAACTATAAAGGGTTTGGATAGTAGGGTTGATTAGTTTAGCAAATTGAGGATAAGTGTCAAGGGCGCGGGATAAATACAAGGCCTGACATACTTGATCTTCGTTACCAGAGAATAAAAACTGATGCACTGTTTTGTGTAATTCAGGTTTGAGTTCTTCCAGTAAGCCTTGATTTTTGGCTAGAGAAACACCCAATATTACGTTTTTTTCTTCTGGCGAAAAAAGCAAGTTTTTGATTTTAGAGGTATCTGATATAGCATTCATAGTGTTACGTACTCAGGTCTTTTGACCTTTATGTTTTCATAGTGTTGTTGATACAAAAGTACGGCTTTTGAAATCAGGAAGTGATTTAAAAAATAAGCAATATTAAAATAATTTTTTTTAGCAAATGTTAGCAATTCAAGACTTCACCGTGAGCCACCAAAAAGGGGTACAAGTAATTGAAAATCTTTCACTTACCTTACTGCCAGGTAAGATTCATGGCATCGTAGGACTCAATGGTTCAGGGAAAACCACTTTTTTGAAAGCCTTGTATGGGAGCATCCCACGTGTTGGGGGGACCATATCCTGGAAAGGAAGTTCAGTGAGTCAAAAGCACATCGCATTTCTCGAGACTCATAACTTTTTTTACCATAAAATAACGGGCTATGAATACCTTCGTTTGTTTCAAATGAAAAACCCTGCTTTTGATATTGCGCAATGGAACCGTTTGTTTGATTTGCCCTTGAACAAGTTGGTAGATAACTACTCTACCGGAATGAAGAAAAAATTGGCATTTTTGGGAGTGTTGACTCTCGATCGGCCGGTACTTATTTTAGACGAGCCCTATAATGGGGTAGATGTGGAGAGTTACAGTAAGATTCAAATTATTTTGCGCAAACTAGCTCAACAAGGGAAAACCATTTTGATCACTTCTCATATCTTCGAGTCATTGGTAGCAATTTGTGATCAGATCAGTTTGTTGAAACAAAAGCAAATTAGACAAACTTTTGAGAAAGCAACTTTTGCGCAACTTGAAAAAGAAATGTTTGATTTATTGAATGAGCAAACGACCGAAGTGGTCAATGAATTGTTGATGAAAAATCGGAATCAGTGAAACAACAATTGAGATGCGGATAGTAGAAAGAGTGGGTTTGTGTTAATATGAAGTTGTTTAAAATTTGATACTTGATGATGAAACTTTAAACAACTTCATAACACCTTTTAAAATTGTGAGAGTTCCTAGACTCCCTGTTTTTTGCTCCTGAGAGGGGAGCGTTTGTTCTTTTCTGAACTAAGACTACTTGCGAGAAGTCATATCGTCAAACTTAGCTGGGGTGTAGTAGTCAATTCTAGTACCCAAAGGACGAGTTGTTTTTCTGTGTACTCTGCGACCTCCAATGAGTTGATTTACAGCACGCTCAGTGTAACGAGTGTTGTTATATTTTGGCAATCTTGGCTTGTTGTCAATGGCACCAGTGTATCTGATTTTTAAACGCTTACCACTTCGCTGCAATACAAATACCTGAGGGGTTTTTACGGCACCAAACTTCTGAGCTATTTTGTGACCATTTACCAAGTAAGGAAAGTTAAGTTGCTTACGAGCTACTACTTTACTAGCTGCTTCTAGGCTTTCTTTAGGGTGAAATACCGAGTTGTAAGGGTTGATGGCAATGACTGGGTATCCTTTGTGAGCATATTTTTCTTGCAATGCAATCAAACGCTCAGTGTACAATTGAGTAGTAGGACAGCTATTGCTTAGGAAGATCAAAATAAAACCTTTGGCAGAAGCATATTCAGGGTTATTTAAAGAAACCATTTTGCCATCAGCAGCATTGATCAATTTAAAGTCTTTTACTGAAGAATTCAGTTTATAAGTTCTTACTTTTTTTCTTTTTCTAGGCTTTTTACCGTTAGATGCGTGGCTAGATAGTGTGGCAACGAAGAAAAGACATACAAGTGCGAAAACAGATACAGTGAATCTCATAATTTTAATAGGCTTTGATACTTGAAAAAATAATTTAAAATAAGTGTAATTTATTTAAGCAATGATAACTAACGCTGTTCAAGTCAATTCAATTTTCTTTGCAACTTAGCATTTGAAACGAATGTAATGTTTGATGTAAAAAAACTGTTAAAATCGTTTCTAAAACTGTGAATCAACTTGGTTAAGCATTGAGTTTTTGTTTTGTGATTGTTGCTTAGTGATTACGTTTGCAAAGTAATGGCGAAAATTTCGACTCGCCAAATTTGAGGTACCAGAGGGGTGTTTTGGGCTTGAAATATTGAAGGCGGAAATATGCTTTCAACTAAAGGTTCGTGTCGCTTTTGGAGATTGCATGACACATGTAATAAAACGGGTCTAAATAGGTATTTTTTGCAAATAAATTTTGGAAAGTATGTTAGTAAGTTTGCAATGAAGGGTTTGCCATAAGCATGATTTTCTCAAATTTACTCATCATTACCCACTTATTGAGCAGCTTGAAGAGCCACCACAAGCGATCAGCTGTAATAGGGAAAATTCTCATTATTGATAAGGATTTTTCTTATAGTCAAAGAAGTCCCTTAAATTTTTTTCTAAAAAAAAATCACATCTTTTTTCCATACTACCATTCAGGCATCCTTGATAAAATACAATCTATGATGTATTTATCTTTAGCCTTTGGCAAAGGTTGATAAACCCTAAATTAGAAGTTTAGCAGATATAACAAAAATTAGAGGCTGGATTCTTTGTAGTAACATCCAAATTTATAAATGTGTCGATCCCGGTATTCTAAATGGTTGCCAACAAATATTTTGATAAATCATAGAATGTAGTTTTAAATTTGGTGTTTGAGCTTTTTTTTGGTAGTAAACAATTGCTTAGGGCTTGATTATTATAGATAAAATATTGTAGATGCAGACCTGAATTAGGTCAAATTGATACATTATATAAGGCTAAGAAATAGTGTGTAAAACCAACTTATAAGACGATATTTAGTAACTCAACCCCTATTTTAGGTGAAATTTATCGAGAGATTATGCAATCGTTTATGCCTAGTGCAGATACGAAATAGCGTATTGCTTTAATTTAATTTTAATGGGTTGGTATTTTTAGGCACAATATTGGATAATGTATGTGAAAATCCTTCTGGGTTTTTTCGAAACCATACATAACTTTTTAGGTATATCCTGGAAAAAAATCGGCAT
>CALDJV010000466.1 GCA_937899305.1 uncultured Cytophagaceae bacterium | reverse complement strand
ATATATTTGCATCACGTTATACAAGATACAAATAAACCCAAAAAACCTTGAAAAAATTATTGGTGGCCGATAGTTATGATTCTTTTACTTATAATTTGATCCAATTGATCGAACAACATGGACAGTATGCCTATGATGTGGTCAAAACAGATCAAATTCATTTGGAAAAAGTAAAGCATTTTGACAAAATTTTGCTCACTCCGGGGCCAGGTTTACCCCATGAATCAGGAGTACTATTGGATTTGATCCAACATTATGCGGCTACCAAAAGCATATTAGGGGTTTGTTTGGGGCATCAAGCCATCGCAGAAGCTTTTGGGGCTCAGCTACTACAATTACCTCAGGTGTTGCATGGCCTTGCCCAACAAATGACTTTGACCGAGGCTGGTACCCAAGCCACTTTATTTGCCAATTTACCTCCCAAGCTGGGCATTGGTTTGTATCATTCTTGGGTAGTAAAACCGGAGAGTTTACCTGATGATTTCATCGTTACTGGGACATTGCCTCGTATCCATTCTACTTTGCCTCACCTCGATCAATTGATTGCTTCTCATTTACCTGTAGTGATGGCACTGGCCCATTGCGCTCTGGATATCCACGGAATCCAGTTTCACCCTGAGTCAATTATGACTGAATTTGGCCGGGAAATTTTGTACAATTGGTTAGACAGCTAATGTTTCTTTGTACGAGCGCCTCGTTTTTAATCATCTAAAGTATTTGGTTTTCCGTTTATATTTTATGCATCTTAAGATATTACCAATTTGAAAAACAACACTTCAATGCATCAGACACCACAAACATTGGCAGAAAGAATTGTTTATTTACGTAAAATAAAAGGCTTTTCTCAAGAACGATTGGCAGAAGAGTCGGGGATATCATTGCGTACGATTCAACGTATAGAGAAAGATACTTCGCAACCACGCGGACACACTCTGAACGCCATTGCTCAAGCACTAGGATGCAACCCAGAAGATTTACAAACCCTACAGATTCCTAAAAGTTCATTTGACACACCTTCTGAACAAGACTTACGCAAATTAAACCAGGTCAATATAGCTAGTTTTGCAATCCTCTTTCTCCCTTTTGGCAACTTGATTGCACCTGCTATTTTATATTCACGGCTCGAGGCCGACTATCCCCTTAAAAAAACAGCTCGCCGAGTACTTAGTTTTCAGTTGATATGGTGTGCCTGTATTGCTATTTTTCTCTTGATACTACCCTATCTTAATTACACATTAAACAACCTCTTTCATCTTAAGTTACCATTAATTATCATAGGCATTGCAGGCCTGATTGCCCATAATCTATATCACACCATTCAAAACAGTATCAAGATCAATCAAGGTGATGTCAATATCTACCCTCGTGTCCCCCAGGTATTCTAAAAAATCCATTTAAAGCATCCTGGCACATATTTGACGCCCAAATGACGTAGTAATGACGCAAGCTTGAAGCAATTTCTACCTTAGATTTGTTTCAAAAAAAAATCATGAAAATACTCAAAAGGATTTTGCTTGTTGTTTTTTTACTCGTCTTGATAGGTAGTGCCGTAGGCTTTTATTATTTCAAATCTAAATGGGTTCCACTTCCCAACGCACTCACGGTCTCTTCGGGCAAAGGTATCATTCCCTGGGTGTGGACAAATGCTGAATCCAGCAAGCGGACGGCTCTGTTAATTCCTATCAAGTTTACAGGCGTAGATCATACATTTTATCTACAATTTGATACTGGTTCACCTAGCTCACTTGTTTATCATAAGCCACTACAGTCCATTCAACAGAAATATCCACAGTTTAAAATAAACCGCATACCAGATGCTCCCAAATATTTAGCAAACCTGGAATTTTCACTAGATAAAGTAGTGGTAAAATCAGCTAAAATGAGCATCCTTGATTATGGTAAATTCATCGATTGGAAAAAACCAAACCGCAAAATTATTGTAGGTACCTTGGGAAATGATTTTCTGGAAAAGAAAAAAATACTCCTTAATTTTAAAACATCCACTCTAGTCATATTTGACAAACTCTCATCTGATTTACGCTCTAAGCTACACCTGGTTGACTTCTCGTTTACTGATCGTCGCATTTATGTGATGGGCCAAATGAGCGGAAATTCCGTTAAGTTAATGTACGATAGTGGTGCCAGTGCCTATAGTTTAATTACCGACCATAAAACCTGGAAAAAATTAATGGCACCCCAATCCAAAATTATTACCCACCAAGGGAACTCTTGGGGCAATAAACTCCAGGTACGTACAGCACCCTCCCAATATCACATCATTTTTGACAACTTACGCCTGCCTTTACACACTGTTACTTACATCGATGGAACACACTGGACACAAAATTTACTCATGAGGTTATCGGGCATGGCAGGAATGATTGGTAATGAGATCTTTCGAAACCAAAGCGTTTACATAGATGCTCAGCACAAACAATTTGCCCTCGTAAAGTAATTTGATCATCACCTGGCAGTTGCCCTGCCAGGTCTCATTTTTGGGGCTAAATTTTAGTTCTATTGGCCTCTTTATGCACTTATCACAAAAAAATTATTAGTTTTATACAGAAAAGTAACACTAACTCAGACTCTTGTTTATTTTTGCTTTTTAAAACAGTCCTTAATAATAACATGTTCGCCAAATACTGTGAATTATTATTGGTAAAAAAAAGGGG
>CALDJV010000465.1 GCA_937899305.1 uncultured Cytophagaceae bacterium | reverse complement strand
TTGTGTATGATTACAAAATGACGGAGGACATTGTTAAAACCAAAGTTAACTTAGGCATGCACTTGTTCAGTTTTTTACAAACCGGAAAAAAACAGGTACACTGTGCCAATTCATCGATAGCAGTAAATGAAAAACAATCATTATTGATAAAAAAAGGAAGTGTTTTATGGACGGAATTGCCAGATACCGAAGATATTTATTATTGTAAAATGCTCTTTTTCTCTGAAAAAGCATTGACAAATTTCTTACTCAAACATGCCTCTCATCAGCAAGAAATAGAAAAAGAAAGTCCTTATTTTATCATAGAAAACGATCATTACATTGCTTCTTACATCACTTCATTATCCTCAATTATCACAACACCAGGTGTTTCTATGAACAGCTTATTGTCAGTAAAGTTTGAAGAAATAATGCTCTATCTCAAAATGAAATACCAATCAGCATTTGAGCAATTTTTGCAGTCATTGATTTCAAAAAAAATATCTCCATTTAAGAAAGTCATAGAGAGTAATTTATACTCTAATTTAAAATTAGAGGAAATCGCTTTTTTATGTAATATGAGCTTATCTACATTTAAACGTCATTTTATAGATGAATATCATGAGCCCCCAGGAAAGTGGTTACAAAATAAACGGCTTTTGAAAGCAAAAGAAATACTGGCGCAAGGTCAAGCCAAACCATCAGAAATTTACTTAGATTTTGGCTATAATAATCTATCGAACTTTAGTGTCGCATTTAAAAACAAATTTGGAGTGAGCCCCAAAAAGGTTTACACCTCAAACTCTTGATTAAGGGCATAATTGGCCTTTTTTCATAAGTTTTTAATCTATATTGGTAACTATCCATGCTGTATGCTCCGCTATCTTTGTGCTCAATATTAATTTACCTAAACATTATAACAATGAGCGTTACATTGTCACAGGCTGAGCAAATAATTGCCAAGGCCAAAGGAAAAGCGGTTGAATTGGATACTAAAATGAATATTGCAGTGGTGGATGCTGGTGCAAATTTAGTAGCATTTGCTCGCATGGATGGAGCCTGGTTAGGTTCTCTAGATATCTCTATTAAAAAAGCAAAAACGGCTCGTTCCTTTGATATGAACACTGGGCTTATTGGCGAATTATCACAACCAGGAAAACCTTTGTATGGCATTGAACATTCTAACGGAGGATTAATTACTTTTCCAGGAGGTATCCCGATTAAGAATGCAGACGGAACCATCATTGGCGCGGTTGGGGTGAGCGGAAGCACTGTTGAAAATGATCATATGGTGGCTGAAGCTGGTGCTAATTCGCTTTAAGTATTGGTCTGCTTTCATTCCAGCAACAGTAACCAATGCTATTAATGAAATTATAGATTTGGAAACCCTCAGTCAAACTGAGGGTTTCTAAATTATTTGACTTTAATCACTACCAATTCTAGTTTGCTTTCGGCCGGATTGCCCGCTGGAATCAATACCTGATTACCTACTACGAGCAAATCGTCCCGACGACTCAATCTCACGTAATTTCCCAAGGAAGTGGGTTTGGTTACCACTCGGCCATTGGCATCTATTTGCATGGCATAGGTACCTTGGTATTGCTTTCGATACCCTTTTTTACTTACTTTCTCCCACACCAACAACACATGGCCATTTTTTAGGTGGGCCACTTTTAAATGTCGGGCACTGGATTGCGATTTATCCCGGTATTTGGTCAGCCATACGATCCCAGTGTTTCTTTGTTTGGCAAATCGCCCCCCAAAAGTATAAAACCCACCAGTCTCACTCACTCCACGAGACCGCACCAAATCATCGCTGATAAAGCTTCCTCGAGAAGACGAGTTTTCAAAATCTTTGCGCACTTTTACCAAGCCTACATTGCGAGGGTCGGGTGATTTATAGCCTGCCCGGCTGTTATCCAGTGCTTTACCCGAGGGGGAAGGTTCTCCAGTAAAAAATACCAGGTAGCCGTCGTTTACTTCAACCACTCCACCCAATTCGCTGTAAGTGCCATTGTCGTTAGACCATTTATAAAACTTTTTATCTCCCCGACTTATCTCAGCATACAGGTCATATTTGCGTCCTGCTGGAGAAACCGCTCGGGTACCATGGCGGGTTTTGAAGGTATACACCACCCGAGAGCGTCGTCCTTTTTCGTTGAAACGATGCAAATGCACCCCACGCGGATAATTATCGCCCAAGTCGATACCCAGAAATTGCCCTGCTTGGTTTACAGTAAGGTAATTGTCAAACGAATGCCCCGAAGTTTGGCCTAAATACCTCAATTGAGCCAAACTGGTAGCATCGAATACTACGGCAATGCCTCCCTGGTGGTTCAAACCATCGCCCGATTTGTGCATCGTTCGGGCCATCATGAGGGCCAGTTTACCTTGAGCATATTCCAACGCCACCATGTAGTTGCGGAAGCTATAAATATTGAGTCCTTTTTTGGAGGTATTATAGTTTTTGAATCGCAGTTGTTTGCCTGCTGCATTGGCCTTGTAAATCGCTACCGAAGTATTGCCCTTGGCCCCGCGATAAGTAAAATAATAGATATTTCCTTGTGGATCATTGGTGGCAGCCAGTAGGTCTTCTCCATTGCGATTGTACAAACGGGTGCTTTTTTGATTCTTAAATCCGGCAGTAAATCGCGATAGATAAATGGCTTTGTCTTTTTGGTCTTGCCACAACATACTTACCTGATTATTCACATTTTTCATTAGAAAGAATTGACGTGTTCGTTTAGAGGCCCGCTCGCTGTTGGGTACCTGGGCTTTGACTCCAAAACGATACTTGTATACGTCACCCAAAGCAGTCGACTTGATTTTAGATCCTTCTACATTGGCCGATAGTTGCTGAAAACTACTGATTCGTTGACTGCTCGGAGCAAAAAAATAAATGATGTCTCCTTTCAGTTTGCTTACGGTTAGACGCTTTATTTTAGTAGGCTTGCCCGTACTCATTCGACTGGCTTTTACTTCGGTGATTTTTTCTACCTTCCCATTTTGCAATTGATAAATGGTATAATTTTGTGCCTTTGGAAATTTGTAAGCCACGCAATGCCGGGAGGCCAAAAACTTTTGGGCTTTTTTGGTAGGTTCATAGATTTTGTACGCATCAAAACTATTTTTGCCCACTTTTACTCTCCCCTGTTCTACCTTGAAATCGTTGTGATTGTAGCGCCCATCGGTGTAACAAGCATTTTGATAAAAAAGAGACACCAAACCCAGGCGACCAATCATGTCTTCGGGCTTTATTTGTCCTTTGTTGCCTTTTTCGGGCGTTTTGCCGGGTAGTATTTTTGTCTTTTCTCCCGAAAAGACAAATTTATTTAGACTCGTTTGGGCAAAACTCACCTGATTTATTGCAATGAATAATAATAGCCACAAAAAGCCTCTTAAATGGTATTTCATAATTCGTAGTTTTTGTTTTTGATGTATACTCTATTGGCGGAACAGAAGATGCCTTTTAATTTCTTTTAGTTGGATGAGGGGTTCTTTAGTAAAGCGTTTTTCTGAGAAACGAACGTAATGAAGGAAATCAAACTTTGAATGGTTGCTAAGGGCTTCTTCATTAATTTAACAACATTTTGAAAACTTGGTAAAACTTTAAAAATGTTATTTTTGTATTTTTTATT
>CALDJV010000464.1 GCA_937899305.1 uncultured Cytophagaceae bacterium | reverse complement strand
GCTACTTTTCCCCGTCCGCCATTTTGGTTGAAGTAATAGTTGGCGTTGGGAGTGAGGCGCGCTGCATAACGTTTTTCTCCCCGACCCACCCATATAAATTTTGCCTGCAATGTTTCCTTGCCCTTTTGCATCATCATGGCTTTCACCAGTTTGGCTTCTTTGGCCTGAGCGCGGGTAGTCTTTTGGCCAGTTTTTGAAGTAGGGGTTTTCTTTTGGCCACTTTTCTGGCTCTTTAATTCGGCATCTACTGCGGCCCGATCGGCTACCTCTTGGTATTTCAGTTTCATTTTACCCCACTCCGCTGGGGCAATGGGTTCCCAAATTCCGTCCCCTTCCTTTCCGGTGGTTTTGTACTTGTAAGTCACTTTATTACCTGCCCCCTTGGTTACTTTTACGGTCGCTCCCATAAAATCCAAGTGCCCCCGGTAAATGGGTCGGTTGCCCACCGAACCATTGTTGCCACTGAGGTTGACGTAGGTTTTGGCGGTTTTGAGGGGCGCCGCGTACCCATTTTGGGCATTGCCCACCCATACAAAGTAGACTTCTCGGCCACCTTGTCGGCGTACCAATTGCCCAATGGCCTTGGCCCGAGTGTCGAGTTGTACCACCTTTACCCGAATATCGGCAATGTTGACAATGCGGGTAATGTCGTTTTTATTGGGGTATTGAATGTAGTAGCCATCTTCTTGATTGAATTGCACCGCTTGCTCCTTGTATACTAAACTGGCCTCTTGTATTCGTTTTTGATCGCCCTTGGTTCTGTTGAGTTGTCTCATATTACCCGTGGTGCTTCGGTACTGGTATTGGTCATTTACCTTGGCTACGTATCGGGTATCAGGATTGTCGGCATTCATCACCACAAATTTGGCGTTTACCTCGCCATAATCAAACACATGATGTTGGTTTTTGCCCTGCGCCTGAAACGGTCCCAACAAATGCGTTTCTCCGGCCGCCACCTGCTTGTTTTGATCGAGCTTTAGTTTCTGGTGCTCGATTTTCCAGTCATCAGCGTGGGCTTGCCATTGTTCGGCTTTGATGAGGTGGGTAGGCTCATTGTTATTTTTTTTGTTGCTTTTGGAAGCAGGCTGAGGTATTTTTTTGGCCGGAGCCAATTGCTGCATTTTGGCGTCTGGTGGCAACTCCTTACTGGTAACATACCCTCGCCTTCGATAACGATTAATTTTTCTCAAATCACCTCCTCCTACGTAAATCGCGGCCATCGCCAGCGCATCCTTGGCCACCAGGTATATAGATCGCCAGGTAATCTGCAAGCCTTTACTCTTTTCTTTAGGGTCTTGGTAAATTCCTTTGATTGTGTTGAGGTCGGCAAGGGTAGTCATGACCCCGGCCACGGCATTGGCCCCGATATCTACCCCCTGTAAAAAGACAAACACTTTAGTATCCATTTTACCCGCGGTTCCCTCAATAATGTCATCTATAGCTTTGCCCCGCAAAAGCTTATACAAAGGCAGCAACGCGGTTACCATATCTACCCCATCTAAAAAATTACTCTTACCCGTGGCATATTCGTGTTTGTTGGCGTGGTAGGCATGATAGGCCGCTCCCCCTCCCACCAATCCTCCCGAAATGGCACTCAGTAACAATACTGCTGGCCCGGATGCGCCAAAGGCCAGGCTGGCCACCAAAACGCCAATCCCCAGCCCAGTACCAATCATTTTGGTTGCTTCACCTGCGGGCAAAATATTGACAATTTCCACTGTCCCCCCTACGCCACCAGGCACCTGATAGTGTACATGTCCCGACAATAGCAACTCCTTGTTTTCTTTGAGGCCTTGAAAGAGTTTTTGGGTAGGCCCTTTTTCATTGTAGGGCTCTTCGGCCACAAAAGTGCCTCGGCCACTGATGTGGAGCAATTTCCAGGCATCGCCTTCTTTGAAGTAAAACAACTGCAGAGGCACCGCTATTTTATCCAACGACTGGTATTGGCCCGCATAATTGTTTTTTTTGCCCGTATGGTCCGATTTGAACAGGTATTCTTTGCTGGCATAAAATACCGCCTTGACCTGATGCAGCTCCCGTCCTTGGTTTTTTTGTTCGGCCAACACCGCCAAATAGTCTCGCTGGGCTTGCAAGGTAGCCGCGTATTTTTCGTTTGGGGCTTGGTATTGCTTCATTCGGTCCACCACCCAGCTTACGTAATATTGATGGGCAAGCCCGTAGAGTTTTTTTACTTGTGACCAACGATGGCCTTTGATGGCTTCCGGTAATTGATTGAGTTTGGAATCGGCTACTTGATAGCCTCTTTTTTTCAACTCACCCACCTCTTCTGAGGTCGGTAGTACCAAACTGTCCTTGATGTCGTTGTATTTATTTTCCCACCCGGTACCCGTCCATTGGGCCGATTCTTTGGTCTCTTGCAAAAAACCTTGGACAAATGCCTTCGATAAATGGACCAATCGCTTAAGCTGGGCTTCGGGAAACCGCTGACCCATATCCACCTCCCCATAAAGATAAGGACTCATTCCAAACTCTAGGTTCATCAATACCCAGGCATCGTATACCTCGGAATTGATCACCCCCATTTGATAAGCCTGCCCTATAGTATGGTGAATGCCCGTTTGAAGACTAAACATGGCTTGGTCGGGGTCAAATTGGGTACTTTGCTGTTCCAGGTTTCGAGAGGCATGCAGGGCAATATCGGTGGACATGGTCGCAAGCATGCGATGGCCATTTTTTCGTCCTCGCATGCGGCCTTGTATTTTCTCAAAACTGCGGGTCACCACTTTGTCGGAGTTGTCTTGGGCTGATTCTTTTTGGTTAGAGTCTTTTGGGGCGGCTTTTTTTTGCTCCGTTTTCTTTTTAGGGGGAAAATACAAGCGCAGTTGGTTGCTGGAGTTTTTGGCGGGATCATTGAAACTACCATCGCCCCCCAGGGGAGTGGTACGTTGGTTGACCCGGCTGATTTGGTGGCGCACCGTAAAAGCAGGAGTAGCCGCCTCGCCCCCTTCAAAATCAAAGGCCAGCCCCTGGCTATCTGAGTGGGCCTTATTAAAAGCCCAGTGGATGTCTTCAAAATTGCGGGGCAAGGTAATGGGATGGGGACCAGGCACCAACACACTGCCCCCCGCAGCGTAACGGAAATGCAGCGCCGCCTGACGCGGTTTTTTTTGATTGGGGAGCCGCAACCAAAGGGTGACTTTGTCATCATAACGGCCTGCTTTTAGGTCTACATACCAAATGGCTCCAGTTTTTTGAGGATTCTTGTCTGAAACTATCGTCTTTTTCTTATCATATTCTTTCTTTATTAATAACTTAACATCTTTTTTCCACGGCAACTCCATCTGGTATACTGGAGACTCCCCCTTGAAGTCAGGAGTAATCGACAAGGATTCGATTTTAAATGGATTACCCAGCCGCATATAAATGTGGGTGGGCTGCACTCCGTCAGTGGTGGTGATGCCAGTAATGGCAAATTGGGTAGGATCGGCCAGGTGGTGGGCAAAGGCGTGGCTAAAGGCATCCCCGGTTTTGCGGTGCTGCCCGCTAAAAATGATTTGCTTTTGGTCGGTGGAGAGGGTAAAGCTGACCGCCAACTCGTTGCTGGCCTGGTCGCCGTCTACATCCAGGTGGGCCCGAATGCCCGCCGGGTCGGTGAT
>CALDJV010000463.1 GCA_937899305.1 uncultured Cytophagaceae bacterium | reverse complement strand
ATTATGATACAATGCCTCTTCTACAAAAAGACGATAGGCATTGACATCCTCAAAACCATCATCGATTGCATCCGAATAATAATGGGCGGCTTTGATATCACATTCATTCAGCCATTTAGACACATTTCGAGCATCCCTGGTAGTCAATGTATAAATAATTCCGCTACCCGGTAGTTTTGGCACCTGTTCTTTTAGCCAAGCCAGCCTCGAGGCTTGATCTTTTAGCCTAATATTTTGTAGAATCAAGCTTTCACGGATCAAAGTTCCTCTAATCAGTGTAACACCACCCAGTTGTGCTTGAATATCGTTAATGACTCTATCATTGGCTGTAGCGGTAGTGCCTAAAATAGGCATACCATCAGGCATTAATTGTAATATGCGAACTATTCTACGGTAATCAGGTCTGAAGTCATGCCCCCAATCAGAAATACAATGTGCTTCATCTACTACAAACAACCCAATTTTATCAGCAATTGGTTCGAGAACGTTTTCCCTGAAATCATCATTGGCCAATCTTTCGGGTGAAATCAACAAAGCGTCTACCTGATTGCTCAAAATTTCTTGCTTACGATCTTCCCAATCTTGTTTATTGGTAGAATTGATTGATACGGCCTGGACGCCCAATCTTTTGGCAGCATCTATCTGATTCCTCATCAAGGCAAGCAACGGGGAAATAATAATGGTAGTGCCTTTGCCCTGATCCCTTAAAATCTTGGTACTAATAAAGTAAACCGAGCTTTTCCCCCAGCCAGTTCTTTCCACTACCAATAGTTTTTTGCGACCATTTACCAAATGATCAATTGCTTCCCACTGGTTTTTTCTAAATTGTGCCGAAGGATTATTCAAGGCCTTTCGCAATAAGGCAAGGGCATATGCTTTATTCATATCAGTTTTAGGATTTAGTTGCGTAGCTAAATAGTTGTTATCCTGAAAAGGAAACATAAATCACCTGCATAATACAAATAAATCCGTTTAAATCCACTTTTCAATAAGCCTATATTTTAAACTTTTTTCAGCTAGCATATGCATCTCTTATAACGTAATTGTGTACCAATACCAGCTTTTGTTTTTTTTTGAACAAACACAAAGTACAGCCCCAATTACCCCACAAATCCCCAATTCTTTTCTCTCAATTTTCCTTCTCTACTCGAAGACCCCATTTTTTTTTATAGATTTGTTGATTCATTCATTGCTTGGCGAGCGTATTTTTGGCAAGTAACTGAATATCATTAGCTTAACAATAAAAATTTATTCACATGTTACGTACACACACCTGTGGTGAACTAAGAATAGACCATGTAGGGCAAAAAGTGACTCTATGTGGCTGGGTACAAAAAAATAGAGATAAAGGCGGATTGATATTTGTCGATATCCGAGATCGATACGGAGTAACTCAACTACAAGCTGATGAGACCAATACTGATGATGAGGTAGTTGCCCGTTTACGTAAACTCAACCGCGAATTTGTAGTAAAAGCCGAGGGCGAGGTAATCGAGCGCGCCTCTAAAAACCCCAATATGCCTACTGGTGACATTGAGATCAAGGTAACGGGTTTGCAGATTTTGAATGAATCGAAAACACCTCCCTTTATGATCGAAGACGAAACCGACGGGGGAGACGAATTACGGATGGAATACCGCTACCTGGACTTACGCCGCAACATTGTGCGTAAAAACTTGGAGTTGCGTAACCGACTCAACCGTGAAGTTCGCAATTATTTAGATGGCCAGGAATTCATTGAAGTAGAAACCCCGGTATTGATCAAGTCTACCCCCGAGGGTGCCCGCGATTTTGTAGTGCCTTCTCGGATGAACGAGGGACAATTTTATGCCTTGCCCCAATCTCCGCAAACTTTCAAGCAGTTGTTGATGGTATCGGGCTTTGATCGCTACTACCAAATTGTAAAGTGTTTTAGAGATGAGGATTTGCGGGCCGATCGCCAACCTGAGTTTACCCAAATAGACTGCGAAATGTCTTTTGTAACGCGTGAAGACATCCTTTCTACGTTCGAAGGGTTGATCAGGCACTTGTTCAAAACGGTAAAAGGAATAGATTTGCCCGAGGTACCTATGATGGAGTACGACGAGGCCATGCGCTTGTATGGATCTGACAAGCCCGATACTCGTTTTGAAATGCAATTTGTAGAACTCAATGAATTGACTCAAAACAAAGGGTTCAAAGTGTTCGACAGTGCGGAGTTGGTAGTGGGTATTTGTGCCAAAGGCATTGCTGAAGAATATTCTCGTAAAAAAATAGATGCGCTTACTAAATTTGTACAACGCCCTCAGATTGGCGCCAAAGGAATGGTGTATGTAAAATACAACCAAGATGGCAGTTTGAAATCTTCGGTAGATAAATTCTACAGTCAAGAAGATTTGAAAGCCTGGGCCGATAAAATGCAAGCGGCTCCTGGTGATATGATGTTGATACTATCGGGCGATACCAATAAAGTACGTAAGCAACTCAACGAACTGCGCCTGGAATTGGGAAGCCGCCTTGGATTGCGGGACCCTCAAAAGTATTCGGCGTTGTGGGTAGTAGATTTTCCATTATTGGAGCAAGACGAAGAAACCGGGAAATGGCACGCGATGCACCACCCGTTTACCTCTCCTAAAACAGGGCAAGAGGCGTTGTTAAATGATCCTGCCCAACTAGGAAACATCAAAGCCAATGCCTATGACATGGTCGTGAATGGCGTAGAGTTGGGCGGAGGGTCCATTCGTATCTTCCAACGTCCTATGCAAGAAAAAATGTTATCTTTGTTAGGCTTTACCAAAGCCGAGGCCGAAGCCCAATTTGGGTTTTTGATGGATGCATTTGAGTATGGCGCACCACCTCACGGAGGAATCGCCTTTGGGTTTGACCGTATTTGTGCGGTTTTTGGTGGAGTAGACTCTATTAGAGACTTTATTGCGTTCCCCAAAAACAACTCAGGACGCGATGTGATGATCAATGCACCTTCGCCCATTGACAACGAGCAATTGAAGGAACTAAACCTCCAACTTGACTTGCCTGAACCCGAAAACGAAGCTGATACTGCTGAAGCATAAAAGCATAAGTTTTGCAACACTCTCCAAAGAAATACCTCTGGAGAGTGTTTACCAAAATCAACAACTCTTTAGAAAGTTGGTCAAATTTTTGGGCGTGGAATGGAAATTGTTAAATGATTGATTTCAAGTGAACTATTCGTTTGAACAATCATTTTCATTCTTTTAAAAGAAATCTCTTGTGAGCTTGCTTAGGCAACTCCAGATCCAATAATCACGGACGCTATTTGTGAGTATGAAAGCTGGAAACACATCACGTAAGGAACTTTATCAAAGCATCAAATTTAAACTATTAGTTGCTTTTTCCGCTTTCTCTATCATTACTTTTTCCATTGCTCTAGCCTTTTTTTGGCTCGATAGCCGTCAAAATCGCATCGGAGACATCACCAAAAGTCTTACCCACCTCAATCTACAAATCAATGATGTAAACAACCTGGAAAAAGATTTTTTTAGTAATGATGCTTTCAATCAGGAGTTTTACAACACCGGAAAGAGCAGTTACTTAAGAAAACACACCAACCTACTTGAGCAAATCAAGCGCGAAGTAGCATTGTTGAGAGACGAAGCAGACTTGCAAAG
>CALDJV010000462.1 GCA_937899305.1 uncultured Cytophagaceae bacterium | reverse complement strand
TTAAACTACCAATTTTAAACCCTGCGTTAAGCGTTTTGTAATTTACTTATAATCAATGATTTATCAATTTGGTAGTTAGAAGTTTTACGTCGCTTTGCGCAACCATTTAACAATTAGCCGAAGGCGGAACAATGCAGCAATAGAAAAATATAACAATCAGCCGAAGGCGGAACAATAGAGCAATTTAACAATGAGCGAAGCGGAACAATTGAATACTAACTCGACTTTGAACGATACTCTGAAGGGCTTACTTTGAACTGTTGTTTGAAACATTTATTAAAGTAGTTGACGTAGCCAAACCCTACCTGAATGGAAATGGTTTCTACCTTTTCATCAGTTTCTCGCAACAGCATTGCGGCATGCTTTAATCGGATAGATCGAATAAACTCCACAATAGACATATCGGTCAGGGCCTTGAGTTTTCTAAATAAACTCGAGTGGCTCATTCCTATTTCCTGACAAAAACGGGTAATATCCAGTTCAGGATCGTCTAGGTTTTTTTCTACTATGTCAGTGGCTTTTTTCAAAAATGCTTTTTCGCGCCCCGATAATGGCTTGGGGAGAGGTTCGCTCACTTGTTCGAGACTGGAGACTTGTTGGGCAAACGCTTGCCGTATTTTATCACGATAATCCAGGCGATTTTTCACTCTAAGCAGCAGTTCCTTGGCGCTAAATGGTTTGGTAAGGTAATCGTCGCTGCCCATTTCCAAGCCGGTAATTTTACTTTCAAAATCATTTTTGGCCGAAAGAATCACCATCGGAATGTGACTGGTAACCTCATCTTCCCGAAGGGTTTTCACCAATTCAAAACCATCTACCTGGGGCATCATGATGTCGGTTATAATCAGGTCGGGCACCTTGTTCTGCGCCAATGTGATGCCTTCTGCACCATTTTCGGCCAATAGTAACTCATAAAACGGCGCAAGTTCCGCAGCCACGAAGTTTCTTATCTCGGAGTTGTCTTCCACTATCAAAATGGTATTATGCGCTGTCTTGACAGTTGTAATGTCTGGGGCAGGAACTACCGCAATATCGGCATCTGTGTTGTTTGGGCCTACTTCAGGCTCCTTAGGGCTGGTTGGGGGCTCAAGTAGCGTATCATTCGTAGCTACAAAAGGCAAGTACACAGTAAAAGTGGTGACTTGATTTGGCCGACTCTCCACTTCAATCGTTCCCTCATACAGCGTGACCAGTTCTTTGACCAAGGCCAAGCCAATGCCGGTACCTTCGTGGGCTCGGGTACCCGAATCATCGGCTTGATAAAAACGATCAAAGACAAAGGGGAGTTGGTCAGGCGCAATACCTACTCCATTATCCGATATTGTAATCTTGATTTGTTTTTCCAGTTTTTCCAATGCAAATGTGATCTGGCCTTGAGCTGGGGTAAATTTTAGCGCGTTGGATAATAAGTTAAAGCATATCTTTTCTACCTTGTCTTCATCAAAACTTCCAATGAGCATTTCCTGGCCCATTTTCAAAATCAGTTGAATGTTTTTTTGTTGACCCAATAATTCAAAGGAGTAAAATATTTGTCGAAGAAATGCCGCTACATCACCCGAAGTCATTTGCAGCGCCATTTTACCACTGTCTAATTTAGACACATCCATCAACTGGTTGATGAGCTTTGCCAGTCGTTGGGCGTTGGCTACCACATACTCCGAATAAGTCTTGAAAGGCTGTTCCTTCAAGCCTAGTAATTTTTCGGCAGGCCCCATAATCAAGGTCAAGGGTGTTTTGAATTCATGCGAAATATTGGCAAAAAAACGTGACTTCACCTGGTCCATCTCTTTGAGTTGTTCGGCCTGAGTGGCAATTTCGGTTTTCTGATGCTCCAGCGTTTGGGTACGCTCGGCCACTACTTTTTCAAGGTGTGTCTTTTCTTTTTCCAATTTCTTTGAACGCCGCCTAATCATCCAATTCATCAACAATACCACCACAATCAAATAACCGATGATCGCCCAGCTACGCCACCAAATTGGCGACCTTACCTCAAAGTCAATCTTTTGAGGCACAGACCAAGCACTGTTAAACTTCCGCGCCCTTATTTCTAATGAATGATTCCCAGTAGAAAATCGATTGTATTTTATAAAATTGAGTCGGGTGTCTTGCCAAGGCTCTCCATCGAGCCGATATTGATAACGTATGCCCTCGGGATGAATAAAGGAAAGGGCTTGAAAACGGATTTCTAGTCCTTGATTGTAAGCCAAGGTTAACTCGGCACCTGGTTTTACTGGGTTTCGGTCGACCAACAGTTTTTCAAGATACAGGCGAGGAGGTACTACTAATTGGGCTGGCTGACTAATGTCCAAAACCGAAACCCCTTTGTTGGTACCAATCCACAGTTGCTGCTGCTTATCCAAAAACAAACAACTTACCCCAGGTGATACCAGGCCACTTTTATGATCGTAATTGACAAAACGTTGCCCATTGAAATGAGAAAGACCCAATGGAGTGCCCACCCATACTTCACCTCTATGGTCTATTAAAATACAGTTGCAGGTGTTTGACACAAGTCCATTTTGGGTGGTGTAATTCGTGATTTTGCCTTTGTACAACTTGCTTAAACCCTCCTTGGTACCAATCCACAGTTCTCCCTGATGTCCTTGGGCTACCGTATTGACAAAGTTACTGGGCAAGCCATTGGCTACTTGTAGTGAGTCTAAAAATTGAATGGT
>CALDJV010000461.1 GCA_937899305.1 uncultured Cytophagaceae bacterium | reverse complement strand
CTTAATGGCCAGCTCTTTTCGTTTTTTCAGCGAAGCATACCTCCCACCTCGGTAAAGCGTTTGGGCCGCTACCTCGGGATGATAATTGTTTTTTTGCAGGTTATCAATATGAGTAGAGATGGTATTGTAAGGAGTGTTCAAATTGATACTTTTGGTATTTTGAGCTTGAACTACTTGAACAATACAAATCAGGAATAAAACAAGATAAAAGGTAAGTCTTTGGGTACGCATTGCGTGAATTTTTAAAAACAGATGATGAGTTCCTCTTAAAATCGAAAAATCAAACAAAGGTAAATAATTTGAGCCAACGAAAACAACCCTTTTGATGTCGAAATGATAAGAGTTCGTTTATTGATGAAACTTATCTGCAAAAGGTTAGCCGATTTATGCGCTTACACCTTGATATCGCATCATTTTTGCTAACGAGTCACCTATTATTTCTTCTAAATTAGATACACTTATTTGAATCTTGTTGTGACAGAACAAGACAATTATTAACCACCTTGATATGCAAGAAAATATTCAACAAAACCAGGAAGCAAGTCAAAACCCTACTACCCAAAAAACAGTTCAACAAAATAACCATCGTCCCAAAACTACAAAACAAGGTAAAAAACCTTTGGTGCAAGCCAAGCAAAGTGCCAAACCTCTGATTCAGGCGAAACAGAAACCGGTAAAATCGCGTCACAAACCGGTACAACGAAAGTTGTCTAAATCAGAGCAAATTGCGCATACCATGGGGCAACAATACGGGGTTGATACTTCTTCTTTACAAATTACTCATAACTCTTCTTTTCCAGGCAAGGTCAATGCTGAAGCCACTATTCAGGGTAGCAAGATAGATTTTGCTCCTGGTAAAGACACTGAACACAACATTAAACACGAGGTAGGCCATTTTATTGACAACGCCAAAAATGGTACTCCTAAAGGTGACAAAGTAGTCAACGGCCAAACTGTAGATACTACCCGAGAAAAGGTGGCAGATAAAATAGCCGATACTCCTTTGCAACAGAAGTCTTCTTCCCCTATTGGTCTGCAGTCCCCTACCAACCCATCTTCGCTTGTGCAACGAAGCCCGGTGCGTATGTCAACGGCTGGCCCGGTTCAGAGAGTGAGAATAGAACCAGAAGATAGAACCCATCATAATGGTGATACCAACGGGTTTGATGCTTTAGTACACACTCCGATATGGCACCGGGAAGCGGAGGCATTTGAACAAAGATTGGGGGTAAAGGCCGCCAATGATAACCGGGCCAGGCAGGCAGTGCAAGCCGCGCTGCAAAAAATGAAAAAAATATTCAAGGAGGTATATGGAGATGATGATGGGGTGTATGACCTCTTTGGGCTGGAAAATAGCAGTTCTGATAAAAAAAGCAGTTCTGGCCAGGTACACGACGACCGAAATACCCTGATGCAAGTAGTAGATGATAAGACGATTTTAGGCAATGAGGTGGATGATGTGAACCTACGAGAGAAAATGACCGCTTTTTACAATGCCGCTTACTTTGGGAAAGGATACGGGGATAATATTAAACTGGGGCTCAAAAAAATCTTGCAAGAAATCACGCTCAACGATAAAGAAGACATTACCGATAAGCAAGACATTCATAAGAGCATGGAAAAAAGTGGGGTGTCGAGCATGAAGGAATATGCGCAACGCCTTGATCTCGACAGCGACAGTTTGATGGAGATGAAGGAATATTTTGAAGATTCATTTTTCCGGTCTACCATGTCTAAAAACAATAAATGGGGATACAATTACTACAAAGATGTGGTGTCTATTGGTAATTTGACCAATGAAAACCCTCTTCGATTAATTGAAAATCGGGAAATGCCTTTGAGTCAAAGTGTCAGAGGCGATCGCAAACCTGATGAACAAAAACAAAAATCAAAAACACCCCAGGACTATGAGGATATGGGCGTAGAGCTTTCGCCACGAGAGCGTAAATATGCTTCTTATGCCAAACGACAGCATCACATCGATGACCACGAAAAACTCCCTTGGCGAGAAGGCATTTCTTTATTTAACATTGACGAAAACTCTAGCTGGTACAAAGAAATGCACAATGAGAAGGGTTTTCCTTTGGTGGCCTCTATCTCGGGGACAACTTCACGCATGCTCACCATATTTAAGTGGCTCAACACGGGGCAAGATATGGAGGCATTTCGCTTGGCTTTGATGGGCTGGATGTTGCCCGGTAGGGACCATTCACTGTATGAAATCATGCGAGGCGCCGAAATGGTAGGAATCAAGAATAACCAAGAAAACCTCAAAGATGCAGTATTGATGTACCAATACATTGCTCCCTATAATGAACAATACCTTAGAGACAATGTGGGAGTAGATGGTATGTTTCCTCACGAAAAAGCTTATGTAGAGCTCGCAGAATCAGATGATAAAAAAAACGGAAAATTTTTACTCCCCGGAGAAGATGGAATCGATACTGCAAAGAGGCGAAAGCAAACCCATGATGATAACAATGTTTACAGTAATATGAATCTAGCCCACCATATTGTACTTTCCAGTTATACTGGTCCCGATCATATCAGTATGAACGCCACGATGGGTATGATGCATTCCAATGGTTATTACAAAGCTATTTTTGGAAGTTTAAATCAAAAGCTACTCTCCAACAAAAAAAGTAGGTCAAATAGCGGGGAAAATGATTCGGAGGGCAAACCCATTGTATTTACCAAAGAGGACCAAAAATTACTCAATAAATTTCTTGATGACGCATTTATCGAATTACCCGAAGTAATTGAGGAGCTTATGGACGAGCCAAAAGGTAAATGGAAAACCATATTTGATGCCTACGTAGACTATAATACCTCTACTCCAGACAAAAGAAACCACGCAAATAAGTTACTCAAAATAGAAACGGATCGTTTGTGGAAACAGATAAAGCCTGAAGCCAAGGTACACATGAATATGCTCCAGGAAGCCTTGATGACCCTACCTCCCTGGACCAAGGAGGATGGAACAATCTATGTGGGCACTTGGGAAACTGATTTTACCGCTTGGCGTGATACTCCTACGGTATCATTTGATGGACTCCAAAGTACTTCTAAGTCAAGAGGTACGGCCGAAAACTTCGCTGAACCTAATGTAGGTAAAAAAGGGATCCAAGCTGTTGTTTATGAAATTACCCCCAAGGATGCCAATGGAAGAGGTAGAGACATATCCTCTTTTTCACAAATACAAGGTGAAGATGAGGTGTTATTCTTACCCGGTTTGCGTTTGCAACTATCGCCTACTGATAAAGAAAAAAGCAAGGATGGTATTAATTATCGTAAAGCCAAGGAAATATAATTCTTTATAATGACAAAAGCCTGCATTGGTATATACAATGTAGGCTTTTTATATTCTCGAAAACTAACTTAAGCTACAGTTTCAGCAGCAGTCTTGTAATCAGTATATCCTTTTTCGTCAGGAGAATAGAAAGTATCTTGATCAGGTTGGGCCAACTCGATGCCCTCCTTGAAACGGGTTACCAAATCGGGATTAGAGATAAATGGACGACCTACCGCAATCAAGTCCGCGGCTCCACTTTGCAAATCTTGCTCGGCCCGTTCGGCATCGTATCCTCCACTTAAAATAAGGGTATTTTTAAAAGCGGCACGAATACGGTCTACTACTCCTTGTGGTACCTCAGGTGCTCCCATAGCACTGTGGTTTACCAAGTGAAGGTACACCAAATCAATTTTGTTCAACTCCTCGGCCAGATAAGCATAGGCATCGTCTAGTTCAGGATAAACGGCCATATTGTTAAAAACTCCATAAGGCGACAAACGCATGCCTACTTTTTCTTTGCCAATGGCCTCCACCGTAGCTTGAGCTACTTCCAACACAAAGCGACTACGGTTTTCAATGCTACCTCCATACTCATCAGTACGTTGGTTGCTGGCCGTATTGATAAACTGATCTAGTAAGTAACCATTGGCACCATGTAGCTCTACTCCGTCAAAACCAGCTTCAATGGCATTTTTAGCCGCATCTACATATTCCTGAACCGCTTGCTGAATGTCTTCTTTAGTCATTTCCCGAGGTACTGGTGTTTTTTGCATTTGCTCGGTATCAGTCCACATATCACCTTCGGCTGAAATTGCTGAAGGAGCCACGATTTCGGCACCCTCGGGTAAATTGGCCTGATGGGCTACCCGACCTACGTGCATAATTTGCAAGAAAATTTTACCTCCTTTTTCGTGTACCGCATCAGTTACCAATTTCCAACCAGCGATTTGCTCGGCACTATAAGCTCCCGGAATACGGGCATACCCCAGACCATTAGGAGATGGCGAAGTACCTTCGGTAATTAGTAAACCAGCTTCAGCTCTTTGGGCATAGTAGGTGGCCATCAATTCATTGGGGATATTATTGATAGCTCTACTGCGGGTCATTGGTGCCATGACCAAATGATTTTTTAGGTTCAGGCTTCCAAGTTTTGTTTCGGTGAAAAGTTTTTTACTCATAATTTAAACACAATGGTTTTTACTTCAACTAATGTTTTTACATTTAATACAAATTATGTAATTTATACTGACTTGGGCAAAAAAAGTTGGAGGTATCTATGTGAATTATTTGTTAAAACTTAAGGCGAGTAAATCCAAAAAAATACCTGTCAAGTAAAAAACTGACAGGTATCAACCTACATTTAATTCAAATTAATAAATTACAGTACCTTTTCTTCAGACATCAAGGCTTCTGGTTTTGATTCAGAGGTTAATTTTTTAAATAACTGCCGCACTACTATCAGTACCCACAGGGTAAGTATGATATCAATCAAAGTAGCTCCCAAGTAAACCCACTGTATGCCAAATAAACGAGGTAGGACAAGCATTATAGGTACATAAAATACCAACTGGCGAGCCAATCCAATGATGCTGCCATACTTCCCTTCGTTGATAGAAGGGAAAAAAGTCAAGGCCATAAATACCAAAGGCAATGCGGGCAGTACCGCCATGTAAATCCGAAAGTTCAACAATTCGGCCGCAGTAAATACCATATTGGGTAAAACCAAATGCAATGCCCCTGAGGGAAACAAGGTCAGCAGCAACCAAAAAGGAGTAACAATATAAAATCCAGTCTTAGAAAATACGACCAAACTACGCTTGACTCGAGTAAAATCACCTGCCCCAAAGCTGATTCCAGTCACTGGCTGCATGGCCCGCATCAAACCAAAAAGTGGGGTCATTAGAAACAACATTAGGCGGTTGGCCGCGGCAAAAAACGCCAAGTCACGGTCGGTGCCAAAATTACTGAGGGCATTAAACACCACAATTGCTTGTACCAGCCCCATGATACTCATGATAAAACCGGGCATCCCCATCGAAAGTATCGAATTAAAAATAGGTTTATCGTAACTGATGGTGCTTATTTGGGCATCAAACGAAGCTTGCCCTCGTGAAAAGTACCGAAAGCCCACAATACAATACAACACCATACCTATGTTGGTAGCCCAGGCAGCCCCTTGTACTCCCCAACCCAGCACCTCAATAAATATCGGATTGAGGATGATATTGAGTACCAGCCCATAAACCATCATAGTAGCAGCTTTTTTCATTTTCCCTTCTCCCCTGATCACCATATTCAACCCAAGCCCATATATCCAAAAAAAGGAACCAATCAATGTAACCCGAAAGTATGATACACCTTCCTGCAATATGGCCCCCTTCCCTCCCATCATTTGAATCAAGGGTTTGGCAAAAATATAAGATGGGATTGCAAATATTGCTGTAGTAACCATCATCATGAAGGTGGCATTGCCTAATAGTTTCTTTTGCGTGGCAACGTCGTTGGAACCCAATGCAATACTTAAAGCTGAGGCGGCTCCAGTACCAGCCAATGAGCCTATCCCAAACATAATGCTTGTTAAAGGATAAGCTAGTGCTACTCCAGCCAAGGCAGTTTCGTCAATGAGTTGCCCTACAAATACGGTATCCAAAAATGCATTGAGTCCAAAAAGTACCATAGCAGCTATAGCCGGCCAAGACAGCTTCCACATTACCTTGGTGAGGTCTTCATTTAAGATCAATTCTTTTTGTTGATTTTTTATCTCTGCCATGTTTTTTATCTCTCCTATGTTTTTTTAGGGTTTTATTTTTTCCAGGTCCTCTTTACTGTTTTTTGCTTTTGGCTAATGACTTTAAGAAAGGAGGTTCATTCAATTTTTTAATGGATGATGATAGCACCCAAAGTTGTTATTTAAAACGATTATAAATAACTTACTGTAATTTACGTTATCACCACGAAGGCGAGCTTACGCATGGCGTAATAAAAACAACGAAACCCGGAATATGAAGATAAAACTGAAGAGCCAAGATTTACAGGAGGTCTTGTTTGAAAACGATTATCCTTATAATTATGTCATAGAGGATGGTGGCATTGTAGAACAACAATTTAATGGTAGTATACTAGGAGTTGATGGCTGCTACAGAGAAATTTGCCTGGAAAATATTCGCATCGGTTATGGAGACATTGCCCTGAAACAGCAAATGGAACTGGGCTTTGAATCTGATTTTGAGACGGTAGAAATGCATTTTTTACTTTCAGGATCCTCCAAAATACATAGTGACTCCCCCATTCAGCAATTGAATATTGAGTCTAACCAACACAATATTTTTTACGCCAATGGATTTAGAGGTAAGGTCAATGTTTGGGCTCACAAAGCATACAAGTTTTTTGAAATAAATCTGGTGCCCCAGTTTTTCTCGAAGTACCTCCCTCAACAGGGACAACAGTTTTATGAATTTTTGAAAAACATCAACAACCACGTCAGTGCTTGTATCAATCCTGGTAATTATTATATGACTCCCAAAATGCATTTCATCATTCGAGAGATGATACAATGTCCCTATCAGGGTATTTTCAAGAAAATGTTCTTGGAAGCCAAAGTGATCGAGCTTCTCATGCTACAATTGGAACAAATAAGCCACGATAAACAAACTGATTTATCTATCCCCAAAGCAGACCGGGAAAAAATTTACGCAGTAAAAGAAATATTGAATAAAAACCTGGAACAAACGACTACATTGGCCAACTTGGCCAAACAGGTAGGCACCAATGAATTTACCTTGAAAAAGGGGTTCAAGGCTTTGTTTGGAACTACTGTATTTGGTTATTGGAACACTTTAAAAATGGAAAAAGCCAAAGATATGCTTTTACATCAGGATATCCCGATCAGTCAGATATCGCAACAAATTGGATACAAAAATCCCCAACACTTCACTACTGCTTTCAAGAAAAAGTATGGTATGGTGCCTAGTCAACTCAAAAAAAATAAAGCAGGCTAAAGTCATCCAACTTCAACCTGCTCTTATTTTAAATTATCAGTAGTATTATATCTTCTAAGCTCGACTTTGGCCTTATGTAGCATATGTTAAAATATGCTGCATATGCT
>CALDJV010000460.1 GCA_937899305.1 uncultured Cytophagaceae bacterium | reverse complement strand
TTATTCTAAATGTTTAGTTGGTAGTTCGGAGTCAGGAGTTGGTAGTTTTATTTAGTCGATAGTCGATGGTCCATAGTTTGCGACGCCTCGCGCAACCATTTAACAATGCAGCAATGAGCCAAAGGCGGAACAATAGTACATAAATCATCGCTTCGCGCAACCATTTAGCAATACAACAATGAGTGAAGCGGAACAATTTGACCATTAACCATCCGACAAGATGAAACCTTTACCATGAATATTGGTGATTTTTACTGTCGAATCATGCTGTAAATATTTGCGAAGTTTAGAAATAAATACATCCATACTGCGTCGGGTAAAGTAATCATTGTCGCCCCAAATTTGTTTCAAGGCCACATCCCGCTTCATTACCTGATTCTTATTGATGCACAACATTCTAAGTACTTCTGCCTCTCGTTGTGATAGTTTTTGCTGTTGTGCATTCCACTCTAGTAGCTGGGCTTCATAATTAAAAGTATACTGGCCAATATGGTAGGTTTCATTGGCTTGGGGGTTGGTTTGCATCTGACTGCGATTCAAAACAGCTTGTACTCTGGCTACCAACAGTTCTTCGTCTATTGGCTTTACAATATAATCATCAGCTCCCAAGCGAAACCCTTTGAGCTTGTCGGTTTTTAAAGATTTGGCGGTTAAAAAAATAATCGGTATCGCACGGTTAAGCGCTTTGATGCTTTTGGCCAAGGTAAAACCATCTTGTTTGGGCATCATCACATCTAAAATACATAGGTCCACTGCATTTTTTTGGAAATACTCAAGCCCTTCCTGGCCGTCTTTAGCCCAAATTACTCTAAAATCGTTCATCTCAAGGTACTCACTCAGGATGTACCCCAGGGTTTGGCTGTCTTCAACTAATAGAATGTTTTTCATAGATTTATGATGGACAATACCTAATTGTGTGGTAAAAAAATCTGAAACTCAGTGCCATTTTTCCAGTGATTATTGAGACGAATCCCTCCCTGATGGGCTTCTACAATCATTTTTACATAACATAGCCCTAGTCCAAATCCTTTTATGTTGTGTACATCACCAGTAGAGACCCTATAAAATTTCTCGAAAATATAAGGGCGATCTTTAGGCGCTATGCCAATGCCATTGTCACGAATGCTCAAACGTACCCCATCCTCATGGTCTTCGGTAGTTACTTCTATCTTAGGGGTTTCTTGAGTATACTTCAGGGCGTTGTCCAGCAAGCTATGGAGTACACTTGCCAAATGGGTTTCATCAAGCACCAATTCAGGATTGCAAGCCCGAAGATTCAAGCAGATACTTCCATTTTTTTGTTGAGCCAAAAACTCAAACATTTGTACTGTCTTTCTAATCAATTGATGTAAATCTACTGGCTGGCGATCTAGTTCGAAACACTTGTTTTCAATCAAGGCCAATTGCAACACTTTTTCTACGTGGTTTTTCAGTTGCTCGTTTTCAGTTTCAATCAAATCTAAATACTTGGTGGCCTTGTCGTACTGTTTTTGGGCTACCTTTTCCCGAAATACTTTGGCCACCAACGAGATCGAAAATATGGGCGTTTTGAGCTCATGAGTCAGGTTATTGATAAAGTCGTTTTTGATGATGGCCAACTTGCGTTGCCTCAAAATGGTACGAATGGTATACCCAAAGCAAGCCAATAACAGCAACACGAAAAACAGCGACATCAACAGCTGAGTACGGATATTACTGAGGAGGTAACTGTCTTTTTTTGGAAAAAGTACGCCTAGCTGGAAAGACCCCGCACAATTGGTATTATTAAACGCTTGTTGTAGTGAGTTGCCAGCGCAAACCCGATAATCGCCAAATAATTGTTTACTTATTTTGGTAGGTGGCTGATCAGCATTGGTCAAGTATACTTGCCCTGAAGTGCCGTTAAACACATAACATTTGTATTCCGTATCCAAATGATGTCCTTGCATCATAGAATCTACAAAAGAGGTGAGTTTTGAGTGGGCTCGTTTGAGTAATTTCTGGGAGGGTAATTGTTTTTTCAGGTCTATTACATTGATGATGTCCTTCAAATCCTTGACCAGGTCTTTTTGCTCGTCAAACTTATTATGAACTACATTTAAACTGGCAAAAGCCCGCTCCTTGAATAATTTTTTTTGTAGCATCAAGCCTCCCTTGAGCCAATTTACCTGAATGTAAACCAGTCCTATCAAAGCTACAGTTGCCAATACGATAATAAAGTACATTCTTGACCTAGACATGATTTTTGGAGTTTTTTAGTCCATAGTTTTCTTTAGTTAGTAGTTCGGAGTCAGTAGTTGGTAGTTTTTCTTTAGTCCACAGTCGACGGTCCATAGTCCACAGTTTTTCTAGTTGGGAGTTGGGAGTCAATAGTTCGTAGTTTTGTTTGATTTTCAGTACATAGTAGCGCAAAGCGGAACAATTGGTTTTTAGTCCATAGTAGTGCAAAACAGTACAAATTAATCGTCGCTTTGCGCAACCAGGTAACAATGAGCCGAAGGCGGAACAATAGAACCATAAGCGCAACGGAACAATGTAGCAATGAGCGAAGCGAAACAATAGAACTTGTCAGTTACCCTTCTGCAAAAGAAAAGATAAAATATGAGTAAACCCTTACCTGTTAACCTTTCCTTAACACTTTTTTTAAAACCACCCTATAAAAAACCTAAATATGTTAGTTGATAATTTGGAAT
>CALDJV010000459.1 GCA_937899305.1 uncultured Cytophagaceae bacterium | reverse complement strand
ATCGAATATAGATAATCTGAAGTAAAATCTTATTTTTGTTAAAAAACCAACAAGATTTTAAATGAACAATCACTCCAAAAAAGCAAGTACTTCTATGCCCACCAATGGTTTGTCTTTCGACAATACAGCCATTGCTTTTGCCTCCAAGGACAAGAAAGCTCTTAAACTGACCCATCGGATTTATCAAATGATGAATTACCCCTGGTTGGTGGGTATGGGTACCAAAATGATTGACAAAACGCTGCATTGGAGCCTGGTAAAAAATACGATTAAAAATACCCTCTATCGGCATTTCTGTGGGGGAGAAACTTTATCGGATTGTGCTCATTTTGTAGACCAACTATGGCAATCTCGGGTGTATGCTTTGCTAGGATATTCGGTAGAAGGCAAAGCCACCGAAGTCGAATATGACAAGGCCACCGAGGAAACCCTGCGATACATTCGCTTTGCTGCTCAACGAGAAGCGGTTCCTTTTGCGGCTTTCAAACTTACCGGCATTGCTTCCTTTGGGCTGTTAGAAAAGATTCAAAGCCAACAAACCCTGAATGAATCGGAAACATTGGCTTGGGAAAGGGCCAAAGATCGGGTAGATGCCATTTGTGCGGCAGGGTATGAACACCATGTTAAAATTTTGATTGATGCTGAAGAAACCTGGATTCAAAACCCTATTGATGCGGTAGCCGATGCCATGATGGATCAATACAATCGAGAACGAGTCATTGTATACAATACCTACCAAATGTACCTCAAGCGAGGAAAGACGTTTTTGCAACAATCATTGGAAAAGGCTCAAACAAAGGGATATCGCCTGGGGGCAAAAGTGGTACGTGGTGCTTACGTAGAGAAAGAACGCCAACGTGCCCGTACTCAAGGATACGACGACCCTCTCAACGTGGACAAAAACGCGACGGATCAAATGTACAACGAAGCGGTTCATTTTTGCTTGCAAAACCTAGAACAATTGACTTTGTTTGCGGGTACCCACAACGAACAGAGCTGCTATCATATTGCTAAACTGACTCAAAAACTAGGCATTGCCCCCCAGGATCCGAGGGTATTTTTTGGTCAACTGTATGGAATGAGCGATCACATTACCTATAATTTGGCTAAAGCTGGCTTCAACGTAGTCAAGTATGTGCCTTATGGTACAGTGCAAGAAGTCATGCCTTATCTTTTTCGTCGAGCTCAAGAAAATACCGCCATTGCCGGACAAAGTAATCGGGAGTATGAATTGGTGAAAAAGGAAATACAGCGAAGAAGAACTAAGTAACAGTTTCGCAATAACTGTCCGATATAGAGGAAATCCTCTTCACTGACTATCGTTATTTTCTTTGCCCGTAGCTCTGCTACGAGCGCAAAAAATAGCCTCATTCAGTTTTGAATATATCCCCTACATCTGGATATTTATTTTGGCACTGTTACTAAAACTGCATAAATGACTGATTTGAACGTTATTGCAGCGAAACAATGAATATGTCCTATGAAAAAAAAGTACTTACTTACCTTACTGGTTACTCTTGTTACGTTGAGTAGTTTTGCCCAATCAAAGGGGTACAATGTTTATCACAACGACCGATTCGGCTTTTGTGTGCTTTATCCCGTGGAATTTAAAAAAGGTTTGGCACCCACTAACAATGACGGACGAAGCTTTTCGGATCGCCAAAATAACCGTATTTTAGCCTATGGAGGATTGGTAGTCTATGAAGATGCCCTGAAACAAGAGTATGAAATGGCCCAAAAAGACAAGAAAGTAACCTATAAGGTACGATCTAAAAACGCCTTTGTGGTTTCGGGATTTGACCAAGGGCGGATATTTTATCAAAAAACAATATTGCGTAAAGAACAATTGTTTACCGTTTATTTTAATTATTTAGCCAGCGAAAAAAAGCTTTTTGATGCGATCATTAAAAGAGTAACCAAGACGTTTCCAGCTTGTGATTTTTGAAAAAATAAATTTGAGGTTAATAGTCCACAGTATTCAGTCCATAGTCCATAGCCGACTCGAGCGTATGTACGTCCAGTTAATCAGTGGCGTACATCAAAATTACGTACTCCCTTTATTTTTAGCTTAATGAGAACTAAAAGTATACAACCTAATAAAAACACGATGATGAAAAAATACTTATTGACTTTATCAATGATTTGGATGGCTTGGGGAGGTTTTGCTCAAACCCCCAAAGGTTATGGAGTCTACCATAATGAGCGATTTGATTTTTGCGTTTTGTATCCAAAAATATTTAATAAAACCATGGGCCCAGTGAATGGGGATGGACGCACTTTTATTGCGGATGCCAAAAAAATAACGATGCAGGTGTATGGGATGTGGCAAATGCCAGGACGAGCGCTCAAAAAAGATTATGAATTGGCCCAGAAAGATAAACAAGTTACCAATAAAACCTTGGGCAAAGATTATTACATTTTATCTGGCAAAGACAAAGGACATTTGTTTTACCAGAAAGCAATCCTGAAAGGAGATCTTTTGGTAACGATCTATTTTGATTATTTGCCCAGCGATAAAAAACAGGTTGACGAAATTATAGCCAAAGTTACCAAATCGCTTCCTAGGTGCAATCAGAAGTAATTACCCATAAAAAAACACTGATTTTGATGATAAATAC
>CALDJV010000458.1 GCA_937899305.1 uncultured Cytophagaceae bacterium | reverse complement strand
TACTTAGTAACAGTTGCGCAATAATTGTCCGTTTTCACTTCAATTTTGCTCGCCATGCTTCCTTAAAAAATAGCCAAATAGCCCTGCTATTAGCCGATTTTGTAAGTTGCCTGACAAACAAACTTTTCCGAAAACCGGACACTTATTTTGAACATGTTACTTAAATAAAATTTGGAGAAGCACCCCATATCGTTTTAGTAAGGATAAAAAAATAACCTTTCGATTTCACAAGTTGGAAACTACCACCTAGTGAATCAAAAATAGTCGTCTGTGGACTATGGACTATCGACTGTGGACCAAAGACGAACTCTCAACTTGAAGTCAAAACGAAACTTTATTTTTCACGAATTACCTAGTAAAATATCTAGTTTATGCAAAGTCCTAAACAACAACCTCCCATTGCGGCAAAAAAACCACAAACACTTACTGCACATGGACACGATCGGGTAGACAACTATTATTGGCTAAAAGAAAAAGACGATGCCGCAGTAATGGCCCATATAGAGGCCGAAAATACCTACACCCAACAAATGACTGAGTCTACCAAAGCATTTCAAGCCCAATTACATCAAGAAATTGCGAGCCAAATTCATTCTGCGGAGCCTTCGGTACCTTATTTTCTCAATGGTTACTATTACTATCACCGTTACCAAGAGGGAAGTCACTATCCTATTCACTGTCGGAAGAAATCGCTGGATACCTCCAGCGAAGAAGAGGTGATTTTGGATGTCAATGAACTGGCCGAAGGAAAAGGCTATTGTGAAGTAACCGGTTTGACGATCAGTGATGACCATCGTTTTTTGGCATTCCAAGTAGATTATTCTGGTATACAATTGTATACGCTTTGTTTCAAAGACCTACGTAGAAATAAGGTGTTGCGAAACCAAATTCCTCATACTGCGGGCACTGCCATTTGGGCCGGAGATAACCAAACCATCTTTTTTGTAACCCGGGATTTGAAAACAATGCGACCCAGAAAGGTTTGGCGGTACAACATACGACGCACAAACGAGCCACCTGAAGAAATCTTTAATGAAACCGACACTGCTTTTGAACTGTACCTCTCTCGCACAAAGTCAAGGAATTACATGCTGGTAAATTCAGTCAGTACTTATTCTACTGAGGTTCGTTTTTTGGAAACCGATCATCCATTGGGTCATCTCAAATTGTTTCACAGACGGGAAGAAGGGCTGGAGTACCATGTAGAGCATTGCGAAGATAAATTCTACATATTGACCAACTGGCAGGCCCCCAACTACCGGGTTATGAGTCGTTATTTGCGAGATGCGCCTAAAGAAGATTGGCAAGAGGTGATTCCTACCCAAGCAGACCGACGCCTGGAAGGGGTAGAAATCTTCAAAAACTTTATGCTGCTCCAGGAACGTCATCAGGGATTAGTACAATTTCGGGTGATGAAGTGGAGCGACCAAAGTACCTATTATTTAGACTTTGACGAGAAGGACTATTCGGTACACTTGGGGCGAAACTATGAATACGATACATCTTGTTTTCGTTATATTTTTACTTCTTTGGCCACCCCCACCACGGTGTATGATTTTGATATGGAAACGCGCATTTCCAAGGCATTGAAGCGAAAGCAGGTGACCAATAAAACTGACGCCGATCTGGTTGATTATCAGGTAGAAAGGGTATATGCTACCTCGCAAGATGGCAAGCAAATTCCCATTTCGTTGGTATTTAATAAAAAAGCCCGCGCCCAGTTGTCCAACAAGCCGCTGTTATTGTATAGTTATGGAGCATATGGCTACAGCGTGCCAGCGAGTTTTCAAGCCACTCGCCTGAGCTTGTTAGATCGAGGCTTTACTTATGCCATTGCTTATCCAAGGGGAGGAGACACCTTGGGGGATGACTGGTACGAGGAAGGGAAATTGTTACAGAAAAAAAATACGTTTGAGGACTTTATTGCCTGTGCCGAGTATTTAATTCAAGAAAATTATACGACGCCCGATCAACTTTTTATCTATGGAGAAAGTGCTGGCGGGTTGTTGGTGGCCTCAGTCATGAACCAACGTCCTGAACTTTTCAAAGGAGCCATTGCTTCGGTGCCATTTGTAGATGTAGTGACAACGATGTTAGACGAAGAGATTCCTTTTACTACCCAGGAGTTTCAAGAATGGGGGGATCCTAAAGACAAGACATACTTTGATTACCAGTTGTCGTACTCTCCCTACGACCAAATAAAAGCGCAGGATTACCCTCATCTTTTGGTTACAACTGGGTTGGAAGATACCAAAGTGCCGTATTGGGAAGCGGTAAAGTGGGTAGCTAAATTGCGTGATATGAAGACCGACGATCATCAACTACTCCTAAAAGTGGATACCGATGCAGGACATCACGGCAAGAGTGGCTTGCATGATGAGATCAAGGAAACTGCCTTTAAGTATGCGTTCTTGTTAGAGTTGGCCGGGCTTCAAGCCTAAACTTTCAATTCATAAGGAAAGTAGACGTTTGATATTCAAAAAGTCAATCGTCTACTTTCCTATTTTTTTGTAAACGTAGCTGCCAATTCATTGATAGAATAGTCATTTGGAAAGCGTTTTTGGGCTTCCTGGAAGTATTTTTGAGCCAAAGTTTTATTTTCCTCCCGGAGGTAATACCTGATAAATAATTCATAAATCAAGTTTTGTCCCCAAGTAGGCATATATTGGTCAGCAACTCCTTCTTGAATCAGTTTTTGGGCTTTTTTCAAATTAGGAATGACCTTTTTGCCCCCTCCAAAATCCTTGGGAGTATAAAAATCAGTCAAAGCTTCTACCAAGTATGCACGGTAGTTGGCTGAATCTAACTTGAAGGCTATTTTTAGGTTTTTTTGAACTTTTTTGCTGACAATACCAGCCAGGGGACCTGCTTTAAAATAAATAGAAAAATTTTGCATAAGGGCCAGCAACACATATGTTTCTGCCCCTTTCTGCGGTAAATTTTTCAAGAGTTTGATGGCTTTCTCTACATCTTTTCGGGCCTTTACTTTTTGATCGGCAATCAAATAGTATTGGGCTTGATTGTACAAAAAATAAGCCTGCCAATAGACAATCAACTGTTGAGCAGCGGGTTCCTTTTGCTCGAGACGGAACAGCTTATCGCTCATTTTCATCAGCGGATCTTGTTTTTTAGCTTGGGTTGCTGTTTCCAATGCCCGGTCAATCCGAGATTGTATACCGCTCAAAACTGTTTTCGCCTCTGCTTTAAGCTGACCACTATCCATCGGTACAGACTCAAGAATGGCTTGGTCACCTTGATTGGCCTGACAACCAACCAATAATATCGAGAGTATGACAACTGCAAATAGATTACACATCTAAAAAATTAGCGTTTGATAGAAGTACGAGTGATCATACGATAGAATATAGCCGCCAACACCACAATCCAACCCATAATTACCAACAAATTGATGGGGTTTCCGGTACGCATAAAATCCAGGACATAAGTCAACGGGATGAAGTAAGAAACCGTCTTAAAAAATTCATTGATTTGGGTAATAGGGTAGAAGGTATCGGTCATGAAGATGATGATGAAATACACAAAATTCATCGTCCCTTGCTCTCCTCCGTGAGAACGGCTCAAAAACGCAAATACCAAACCCAACAGCGCAAACATCGTAAGCCCAAAGAAAGTACCCACCAAAAAACGCAGTATTTCGTTGATGCCCACATAGTATTTGAAGGCAATTGCGGCAGTAACACAGAGAAAAATGACCGAAACCAGGATGCGTAAAATTCTATTCAAAAACAGTCCTGCATAATAAGCAAAGGCTTTCATGGGGAGAGTCCGAAAGAATTTGAGGAGTTTACTGGCATAGTAAATTTTGATGACTGGCCCTACCGAAAAGATACCATCACTTGTAATGCTGAGGCCAATCACTCCCGATAAAAGAAAGCCAAAATACTCTACATTCGTAGTATTTCCCCAAATGTTTCCGAAAAATAAGTAGAGAAATACCGGAAAAGCCAGAGACAATAAAAACGCAGTTTTGATTCTCAGGCTTAAGATCATTTGATAATAAACCGTGTGCAAGGCAACTTTAAGATCTCTCATATTGCTTGGGTTGAGAAGATTTTTGGGTTAGAAACAAATAAACATCCTTCAGACTTTTAGGCCCTACCGCATAGCTATCGGTAATGCGACTAATGTCATGGATCAATGGATTGTCATCATTTACATACACATGAATTTGCCCATATTCTTCCAGATAGGTATAACTGTCATAAATGGGTTTCAAATCAGGCCTTTTGTAAAAGGAAATACGCTTGCTAAAAGGCAGGTATTTCTCAGATAAAAATGCCTCAGTAGTATCCACGTTGATCAATTTTCCATTGAAAATGAACGCTACTTTATGGGCATAACTTTTAGCCTCATCCCAATCATGGGTAGAAAATAAGATGCTACGGTTTTTTCTAAGCAGTACTTGCCAACAAACACTGCGTACGAAAGGGTCCAACTCCGAGGTAGGTTCGTCTAAAATGAGCAATTTGGGTTCATGCATGATGGCCGCCAAAATACCTATTTTCTTTCGTTCCCCCCGAGACAAAAATCTGAACTGCCGAGTCCAGATCTTGTCAAGTTTGAGTGCTTCAATGTTTTCCTGTAGGTCAGGAGTGGTATGCCCTTTCATAATACTCAAATAAGACACAATCTCTTTGACCTTGAGGTACCCAAAGAAGTTAAAATCTTCGTATACAACCCCAATTTCGTTTTTAGCTTTACGAAACGATTTATCTAGAATACTGAAGCTTCCCTGGTCGGGTTTGAGACCACCAGTGAGGATATCAAGCAAGGTAGATTTTCCTGCGCCATTATAGCCTAACAGGGAAAAAACTTCTCCAGGTTTCATTTCAAAATTGATGTCATCCAGGAGCAATTTTCCCTTAGCTTTAATGCTTAAGTTATTTACTTTAACTACACTCATAGGAAATGCTTGATTACTTCTTACCAACAATGACTACATTCTGTACCGTTTCGCTGAGTCCGTCTATTCCCATGAATTCATTTAACTGATCATCCAAATAGCTCCCTACCCAGCACGAACCCCAACCAATGGCATCACAAGTAAGGGTCAAATTTTGCGAAAGTGCCCCTGCTTCCAAAAGCATCAAACGATAGGCTCTTTCACCATACTTTACAAAAAGCCGCTCTAGCATGCTGGTAGCGATAAAAACACAACCCGCATTTTCTAGCTCAATAAGTGGCTCAGCCACAATCAAGCGGTTCAGTTTTTCGTAGAGGTGCCCTTCCATGATGAGCTCCAAAGAGTTGATATCGGGGCGATAATGGTATAATCCTGATGGAATTTCTGCATTTAAAATGACCAAATACAATTCCATAGAATACAACGCCCCTGGAGAAGGCACACAACGATAGGCCCAGGCTCCGTCCATACCGTCGACATCGTTTTTGGCTTCTGCCGTAATGCCATAGGTATATTGACAAAGGGTATATAACTCCGACATGGTTAGTTTTTGGTCGGCAAAATTACGTACACTCCTTCTTTTTCTAACGAGCTCAAAAAAGTCTTTGTCGGGCAAATCTTGTCCTCGAAAAGGAGCAAAAGAATATTTTTTTGCCTGAGGATATACCTTGTAAGGCTGGCTTGCCCGCTTATTGATGTAATCGTTGTTGAAATCAGTAATGGATTGACCTTGGCGACGACTCGAGAAACGATCGTTTTTCGAGTTTTCATGATAAAGCAAAGCTACCGAATCGGCATACCGGTGCATGCCATAGATAGAGGTATTATGCTTATCATAAAAATCCTTCAGTTTTATTTCTTCTATTTTCATAGATATTGATTGCTTGTTTAAGGAAATGGGTAAGGATACTGATTTAAATTATCGAAATCACGCGGCGTGTATCCCATGTTTTTGGGAGCTTCGTACATGCGCTTGCCACCCCAGAAGTATTCACCATAGGCCCCAGCCATCTCAATAGTTTGAGGAACTGCCAAACGTAAACTGTAAAAACCAGCCTGTTGTGCATCTGGAGTAGTGAGGTCTTTCATCAAAACATTGTATCCTCGATCTTTGAAGTTCTGGAGGATAGATCTGATCTGTTCAACCTTGGTTTCTGAGTTGGTTTCGTGGAAATCGATGTATTTTTCAGCTGGTTTGTTACGCCAAGGCTCAAAAACTACCCGAAGGTCCTTTCTTTTGTTGTACAGAATGGAGTGTTGCTCAAAGTCCTGCAATTGATCGTAAGTATGTGGGTACCAATCCCAATTTTCGCCCAATACATAGCGGAAATAAGGAATTGTTTGTGACAATTCTTGAACAATCTTGCGTAGGGTTTCTCCAAAAGTGGGGCGAGTAGCCGAAGATACCGCCAAAAAAGAACCATAATCAGCCTGACCATAGCAAAAAGCAAAAATAGAAGGCACGTTCAGATCGGTAGTCACATCCAAAAAGTGGATTTCATAATTACCGGGCAAAGCCTCATCTATATAGCGCTGAATTTCAGGAGTAATCTTGATTTTAGGAACGTCTAACAGCTGAGACCAGGCAATGGTGAAAGCATCACGCTCGATGATTTCGTACAATGCTGTGAGCATAGCGCTGTGTACATCGGTATGGGCAGCCAAACCAGTAGAAATGGAAAGCCCTACCCAATCTTCTTCCTCTATCCATGGTAAAAACACCATAGAGCCAGGATATAATACCTCGGTATTGTTGGTGAGGTCGATGCAAGGAGTCCAGTGTATAGAAACATCCTCGGTAAACGGAATATAAGGAAAGTTAATATTCTCGTATTGTTTCTGGTGATAGAGGGCAAATTCGCTAGGGTGGATCGCCGGGCGGTCTAAATCTTTGTATGAAGATTTGATTAACTTACTGCGATCATAAAAAGCACAACAATACCGTTCGATGGTTTCTCCAACGGTACCCAGCATCGAGTCTATCCAGTTGCGGCCACTGCCACTACTTCGTCCACTATATTTGGTGCCACCCAGTGCTTTGGTATTGGCTGGCCATACCCCAAAAGTCATTGAACGGGGATCGGCCTGATAGCGAGGCAGTTTAGACACATGGCTCAGGATGCCCACTTCATCGGATATAATTTTAGCTCCTCTTTTCAGAGCAAAATATTCACTTGTATTCATTTTTCACAAAAAATCAGTAATGATAAATGAGAGGGAATTCTACAAAAAAAATAGATTGGCGGGCAATTATTGAGGAGCATCCGCCATTTCTTCCTGTTGAGTCGTTTTCGATTCAACATAGGTATTTCTAAGCATCACCGGCTCTAACCATGGGGCCAAACTATAGTCCGTAGTTGGTTTACAAACTGGACACAAGGGTGATTTTAGTAACACATTTTTCTGTAGATTGTAGGAATGAATATCGATGGACACGTACCTGCCATATACCTCTGGTACTGCTACCTCACTCACAAATTTGTTGGCTTCAAGAATGGCCAATGAAGCAAGCATGTCATAAACTACCTGAAGGTTGGGATCATCCGAATTTACTTTAGCAGAGCGTTTGCGAATACGGAGATGGTCTTCGTATGTCTCCAGATATGGTAAAAACTCATGCTGACTTTTTACACGACTGATAAGACAATGATAGCATCCGGTTTCGCGACCATAAAAAAGTGGGCCTACGCTTCCACGACTTTGATTGACACCTCGAACCAAAATCCAGGGTTTTACTTTCTCCAAAGCAGTTTTGTTGATGAGCTCCAAGAAGTAGGGATTCCATTCTTCGGCATCAACAATAAGAAAATCGTTGTCATCGATCATAGCAATGACTTCCTCATCTTTGATCTCTGGAGTGACTTCTAGTGTGTTAATTTCCTCATAACCAGATAGTTGTGCTTTAGATTCAAGACGCTGGAGTATGGTTTTGCCTCCAATCAAAGCCAAATGAGTGTCTTTGATCTTTTCTTTGAGTAGTTCATCAAAACTCTTTTCCTGGTGTGGACTGTCCTGTCCGTTAACATTAGCTGATGCGGGATCGTACTCTTCAATCAACTCGGCCTCTTTGAGGTCAGCAAATATTTTAAGCACTTTTTCCTTGGGAAATTTCGAGCTAAACTCAGTGAATAGTTCTGGAATGTTGTAGTTGTCGTTTGAGAAATGCTTGATGAGGTCTTTGAAGATTTGTTCCTCCTCAGATCCTTGGAACTCTACCAACATGATGTCATCTTTAGTTCTAATCTGAAAGATTTTGTTGGTCTCATCTTCAAATATATCGAAGTTTGAAATATGCATAATTAGGATATGTATTTAACTTAGTCTTGTGGATTATGCCAGCTAGATGTTCGGATCACTACTTGTTGAAACCTAGGAGAAGTGACTTCTCCCAGGTCAAAGGAATAAAACTTTTCAGTTTTGTGTTCCCTTCTAATGAAAATTGTTGCATCCACAACTGTTGCTGTTAGAAGAGCAGTTACCAGCTGACAAGAACATCTTCTTAGAAGAGTTAGCTTGGGTGTTAAGTTTTGTAATTTTCATTTTACAAACTGTTTAGGATTAAACCATAAAATTAAATCTGGGTCAATATTAGGGAGTTTTTTTTATTTACACAAGGTAAAATTTTTTTTATCCCGTTTTCACAAAATTTTATTCGGTTTTTTTAGGCTATTTACAGTAGGAAAATTTTTGTTTAACTTCCTGAAAAACAGTACATCTATCTTACATTTAAAAACTTCTTAGAAAAGTGAAAAAAAAATTTGAAAAAAAATCAAAGGAATTACCCCCCTAGGAAATTATTAGTAAAATATTTTCATTTGCCAAAAAAAGCTAAATCAATATGCAGATATTACTAATTAATCCTAAAATAAGCTCCTCAACAATCAACCTTATCAAAAGATACGATCGTTTGAGGTTTTATCAATTTTCCTATCCATACCTGCTATCTATGACTCCCGATGAGTTCAAAGTAGATATCTTTGACGAAATCAAAGAAGTGAGAGAGATCGATATTGATGCGTATCGTCCCGACTTGGTGCTGATGAATGGAGAAACGAGCCAAGTAAAACGGATGTACGAATTAGCTCAACAGTTTCGAAATCAAGGCGCTCAAGTTGTGTTGAGCGGTGCTCACGTAAGTTTGTTTCAGGAAGAGGCGGCACAATATGCCGACGCCCTCATATTGGGAGAAGTAGAAGGACACTGGGATGCATTGTTGCAAGATGCTCACAATAAAAAGTTGAAGAGTTTGTATCAAACTGATAAAAATAACTGCTTCAATTTAGATGAATTGCCTTATGATTTGATGAAAGTTAAAAGCAGTTTGCTTAAAATTGGAGATGCTCGAATGTACCCATTATTGATCAATCGTGGACGTTTTCAGAATGCTATGACCGCCAATGCGGCTCCACTTAGCGCCCCCGACATGGTTAGAAATCGCTCATTAGAAAAGATAGAAGAAGAAATCAAGGCCGTTGGGAATCAGGTGGTTTTTTATCTGGATGGCGATTTGGATTTGGATCATGATTTTGCTGCCTCATTGTTCAAAATTCTGTATGATCAGAATGCCAAGTGGATTACTACCTGTTCTGCCTCGTTTTTGTTAGACGAGAAAAACTTGGATGGTTTGGTAAGAAGTGGATGTAAATATCTGGCCATCAAGTTAGATCGTTCTAATGTAACTGACGCTTCAGAAGATGGAATCAGCGCTTTTGGTGAATATTATAAAGTATTGCATACGCTTCAGCAATATGCGATCCTCTTATTCCCAATTATTCATGTTGGGTACGACCAAGACCAACCTGGTATCTTCGATGAGGTATTTTCTTTAGTAAAACAGTTTGCTTTTAACCAGAGCTTGGTGTATCTCAATGCGCCACTACCGGGTAGTACACTTTATAAAGAGTACGCTGATCAATCACGAATCATCGAGCAGAATTGGGATCATTATTATGGAGTGCAACCTGTACATCAGCCGAAGCACATGTCGGTAGAGGAATTACAAGAAGGTTACATTGATATGATGAAAAGATTGACGAAATTGAGCCATCGTTTGCAAATCACGAGTTCAAACTAAAGGATCAATTTAAGTTTAAACCTCACGTTGCCATTACAGCAACGTGAGATTTAACTTTAACAGTTAATAAAAATGAGAAGGTAAATTAACGATCTCTCATGATAGTCATAGAGAGACCTGCAAAAAATGACCCCCTGGTAGCTGGACGGATAGCTCTTCGATTGGCTCCGTCGGTAGAATAACGGTAGCCAAAAATATTGTCGCGCCCCAAAGCATTGTTTACCGAAACATAAAATACAGCAAAATGACCAAATAGGCTCGTAATATGACTGATGTTTATGCTTAAGGATTGGTAGCTAGGGGTAACATCTCCCAGAAAAACCGGATTGTTAGGATTGAAATATGTTCTGCTGGATGCATAGCTAAAAGTTGCTCCAATATTGGTGCGGATGAGCGGGATGCCATACCTAAACACTGCACTGAACACGTGCTGGGAAATAAAAGTAGGTGTGGCAGTTGTTGGGAAATCTAGATAATTTCTTTGGGCATCTATGAAAGAGTAAGATAACCAGTAATCTAAATGCTTGAATGTTTTCTTATCTCTCCAAAAGACGTCAATTCCTCTTGAAAAACCAAATCCTTGATTATTAAATATTCGATTGGCATCGATATTGTCTACTTTGACCAAATTTTCGTAGTCTTTGTAATAAGCCTCTATCCTAAAGGTGCGGTCATCGTTCAAATATTGGTAATTTAAAATATAATGAGTGGCCTTTTCGAAGTTTAGGTTTCTTTCCTGACGTAAAAAATCATTGTCTGGATTTTGATAAAACTGTCCGTATCCAAACGAAATTTGACTCTTTTTGCCAGTAACAAACGCCAAAGAAGCACGAGGCACCAATCTAAAATCTTGCAAATAAGACGAATACTCAGCGCGACCTCCCAAGCGAAGTGCTAGTTTTGATGCCAAGGTGATTTCGGTTTCAACAAAGCCCGCAGAATAATTATCGTCTACATTTTGACTCAAACTGTTAAAACCAAACACCCCGTTTTCTATGAAAGTTTCCGCTCCAAACTTCAAAAAAGCATTGGGGGCCAATTCGGTTCCCAAAACCGACTTGAATTGAATCATCGATTCCGTTTGAGGAATTTCATTGTTATCAAAGGTAATGTCTACTTGGTCGTTGTTGTAGGCACCTCCAAGGTAAAGGGTCCATTTTTTTCCTAAAGTACCACTGTACGAAGTTTGAGCAAAAAGATTATTGTTCCGATTTTCTAACTGTAGTGTGGCAGTAGGATTGTTCAGGTCAGGAAAACGCAATGCGGTGACCCCTGATTGGTACTGGGCCTGCCCTTTGAGAATCCCATTTTTGAATTTTTTCCTAAAACCAAGCGTGCTACTCAATCCTTGAGGAGGGATAGCCCAATCGACTTGAGTCTCGGGAATAAGAAATAATAGCTCGGTATCGGTGTAAGTAAAACTAGCCGAAACTGAAGCATCTTGTTTATCAAATTTTTGGGTGTGTAAGGCCCCTATGCTCACCAAATTGAGGTTGATACTGGTAAAAGAGTTTTGAGGCAAATCTTGGGTATTGAGCAACAACACCGAAGAAAGTGCTTGGCTGTATTCCGCCGAATAAGCCCCAGTGCTAAACATGGTTCCTTTGAACTGGAGGGGGTTAAACCGACCACGGGAAGGTATGTCGGGTACTTCGCCAAAAAACGGATTTTGAACCAGCATACCATCAATAATGGTTTGGGTTTCCCGTGCTTCTCCTCCTCGTACAAATATACCCGTTTGTTCGTTTTCAGGTGCTACCCCAGGCACAGTTCTCAAAGCACCATAAACGTCTCCCGATGCTCCAGGAGTGGTTACGATGTCGAGTGGTTTTAGCTGGGTGGCTGTTTTTTCGTCACTTGCTTCAAATGCCCCCACACTAATTGTAATCACGTCCAACTGGTCAACTGCTTCCTCAAGTGCAGGGTTGACTTCCAGTGTCACCCCGTTCACGATCTTGATTTCTTTCTCGTAATTCTGATAACCGGTAAAACTTACCATCAATACTGCCTTACCGGTGTGGGCGGTAGTGAAACTAAACTTGCCTTCTTCATCAGTAGTACTTCCGTCAAATATGTCTTTTAAATAGACATTGGCGAAAGGTACTGGTTTTTGTTTGTTATCCATTACTTGCCCTTTGATAACAGTTTGCCCGAATGTAACTACTGAGATGAGTGTAAAAAAGAAAAGAAAATAAACTGCTCTTTGCATAACAAAATAAATTTCTCAAAGCGATAAATACTTATTATTAAATAGGTTAAAAGCAGAATGTAAGTGAACGAGCCCCAAGCAAAGCATTAGATGAGAAATGGCCCTACTTGCTTTTGTATGGATAAGTTAAAGATCCAATTGACCTGTTTTTCGTCTTGTAAACTGACAAATCATACTTGTTACCTGATAGTAAGGTGACAGGTCAGACATTCACTTGTTTGTTGTATTTTTTTTGCACAGAAATAACTTCGCTTCGCCTATTTTTTATCTGAGTAAATGAGCACGACCAGCATTCCGCAAAATAAATTGATCGTAGTCATAGAAGTGATCCTTAGGAATTACTTGACCCAAATGCCCGACCAGTGGTCTTGCGGTTAGGGTAACGTATTGTCAAAAACATGTTTGGTGCTACGACAGGTGGGTTGTTCGAAATGAGGTGAACTTTCTTGTACCTTTATTTATAGGGAGTACAGTGTGGTCAAAAAGATCAAAATAGAAGGGTAGTATGAGGAGCCCTCTTTTTGAAATAGAGTAAAAGGAGATGTGTATTGCTAATGAATGCCCTAAGCGTAGCATAGCATTTTTTATGGTCACAAATAATCCCTCTAACTCGTTTGACATAAGCTACGTTGAACTCCCTGCGACTGCTTACCGAATGTAAAAGCTTTCAAAGAAAACAACATCCGGTAAACAATGAAGAAAGCAGGTTTTAAAAGCTACCTGAGTTAAAGTTAAAAGCCCAGGTAACCTTATTGGATTTTGAACAACTTCTCTGGCAAATGTGGCTTATTTTTTTAAGCTACCTTCAAGCTTTTTCAGAGCGTAGTATTTGGGGTATTTTTTCAGCCCTTTTTTGCAATACAAAAGCGCGTCATTGGTTCTACCTTCTCTTTGGTAAAACATCACCAAAAATACATACACTTGTTTTTTACCCCAAGTAGGCATATTAGGCTTGTCAGAGTAAGTCTCTTTGAGAGATAAAGCTTTGAGGAAACTCTTTTCAGCAACTTTGCCTCCACCGTATTGTTTGGGAGTGTAGAAGTCGCTTCTTCCTTGTATATAGTAAGCACGCAAATTCTTGTTGTTCATTTTGAGCGCCTTTTGTACGTATTGGCGGGCTTTTGCGCTGGTAGAGGCAGCCAATGCCGAATTGATAAAGGTAATGCTGTAGCTCACACTTTGGGCCATCAAAGCATAGGTTTCTGAATTCGGATTCTCAATTTTTTCGAGGATTTCAATCGCTTTTTCGTTGAAGCTTTTGGCCTCGTCTTTTTGACCACGTTCCAGGTGCAAGAGCGACATATGGTAGTAAGCAAATGCTTGCCAATAATTGTTGATCCAGCTCTTTTTTTGTTTCTCACGCTCTCCCAACATGTTGATGATGTCTTTCATCTTGGTCATGTCTTTGGTTTTTCGAGCACTTTCAAAAGTTTGCTCAATTTTTTGTTGAATATCCTTCAAAGGACCTGTCAACTTGTCTGATTCTTTTGCGGTTAGTAAAGGACTTGCAAAATAAAAAACCAGTAAAAAAGGAATAAACAGTCGTTTCATAAATATTAAAATTTTGATTTTTGCACAAAAGCTACCTGATCTTTCTATTCACTTACCTCAAAACCAAGTAACAATCTTTATTTTATACTACTAGTTAAAAAATGGCCATGAATTTCGAAAAATTAATAGACGAAAGGCAGACTTTGATAGAAGATGGTCAACATTCGGTAGATAAGGGCAAGGAGAAATGGTGGTATTTTTAATCAAGTGAAGTTTTATTGTAATGGCTATATTGTTCCGCTTCGCTTATGGTTCTATGGCTAAATGGCTGCGCGAAGCGTCCACTTTTCACTTAATTGCTACCAACTAAAAAAAACTGTGGACCATCGACTGTGGACTATGCAAAGCGTCCACTTTTCACTTTACATTTTGCACTTAATTGCTACCAACTAAAAAAAACTGTGGACCATCGACTGTGGACTATGGACTAAAGAAAACGCATCTTTATTTTTCACGAATTACCAAATAGAATTTTCAGTTATGATATTGGATGATTAATTTGCATTTTAAAACAAAAACCATCCTCAAAAACCTCCCAAATGAACAAGCTTATCCTTAAAAAAATTGGTATACACTTTTCGTTTTGGTTTGTGTATTTATGGCTTTGGAGTAGCCGCGACTACTTTTTTTACCCAAGCTTTGTCTCCCACCTGGTTTCCAATAGTATGGTGATGCTGTCATTTCTAGGGGTCATCTATTTCAATATGTATTACCTGATTCCCCGGTTTTTGTTGGCAAAAAAATATGGGAAAT
>CALDJV010000457.1 GCA_937899305.1 uncultured Cytophagaceae bacterium | reverse complement strand
CAATATAATGGACTAATAGACTGATAAAACTGGGGGTTTTCTTGCACCTTTATCCCAAATAAGGTTTGTACGTTTTGAATCAGGTTCTGGGTTTCAGGCTCTGAAGTATTCAAATACGATTCATGCAAAAAATCGGTAGGCCCTACTACATTACAAATTATTTTGATATCTCGATTTGTATCAAATTTATAGCCATATAGCATCGACAAATGTGCTCCCGCACTGGTACCAATCAAGGCAAATGTTGGCTTTACCTGATATTCGTCTTGTTTGCCCTTCAGGTGGGTGATAAACTCGGCTATCTCGTTGGTTTGCATGGGGATGGGAGGTACCGCAAGATTGGCCAGCGTATAATTCAAATTCACAATGGCATAATCATCGGTTGTATTCTTCAAGTATTCCACTATAAATTGAAGTTCCGATTTGTCTCCTGAGGTCCAGCCTCCTCCGTGAATGATGACAATGACCTTGGTGGTAGTTTTTTGACGATCTTTAGGCAGGTAAATATCATACACTTGTTGAGGAGAACTACCATATGGCACATCCTTCAACTCTTTGGCCACCAATGGTTGATTCTCAATGGTTACTTCTTCACTCGTGTTTTTACACGCGCCCAGAAAGGCAACAGAAAGCAAAAAGACGAACCTATAATATTGTTTACTTTTCATAAGGCAGAATGAATCCTAAACGATTAAACCATAAATTATCAGCATTATTTAGACAATAGTCCACAGTATTCAGTCCATGGTCCAATGTTGTTTCCTTAATATTTCAATTAAAATAATTGGAACACGGATTCAACGGATGACACCGATATGCACTGATTTTATCCGTTTTTGATCCGTGAAAGCTTGCTTATCGGTGCTAAAAAAACACTGATGAGCTCTGCCAACGGCTAAAAAGTAACGAAGTATAGTAAGGAGCAATGAAGCGAAAGCCGACAATTATTGCGCAACTGTTACTAAATAAAAACACCCATTGCTTCAAAAAACAATGGGTGCTGGTATTTTTATTTCAACCCAAGTATCGAGAAACAAGTTCATTATAATGGACTCTTGCTTCCTTTTTCAGCACTGGCTTTTTGATTGAAAAAATAACCAAAAATACCGCCACAAATACCACCAATGATATGGGCAAACTGAGAAACGTTTTGAGTACCTGGGGTTGGATTTACCGCATTGAAAATTTCTTTACCCAAGTACAAAATTGCAATGAGAATAAAGGTCAAAGGAATTTTTCCGTTCTGAAAATTGGTAAATGATACCAACAATATCATCATAAATACCACTCCACTGGCTCCTAACAAACCTACGTTCGAGAACATGGTTTGCAAAATACCGGTAATCGTTGCGGTTAATAAAATCATGATCAACAAAGGAATCGACTTATAGCGTTCTTCCAGGATGGGGCCAATCAATAAAATAAAAGAGAAATTGCCCAATAAATGGCTCCAACCTCCGTGACCCATTGCGTGAGAGAACACCTTAAAATAAGACGTGATATTGCTCAAACTCATCTCCTTTGGATATAAAGTAAACCAAGATCCTGTAAGGGTATGTTGAAACCCTTCTTTCATTGTGGCAAAGTTGCTGTTGGTGATCCAATCAATAAAAGTAATGGTTACACAAATAAGCGTGTAAGTCAAGACCACCGGAGAATTATATTGTATTTTCATGTAGATCGGTTAAGGTTTTAGCTTGAATAACCTGCGATTAGTCACAAGCTCCAAGTATGGTTATATTGTAGTTATAACGTAGACTATGGCTTGTAGCTTGTGTCTAAAGGCTATCAAAAATATATACTTTTTATTGGGATTGAAATTTTTAGAGGAAAAGGTTTGACTAACCGAGACAAAATAGTAAATGAAGCCTTTTTAGATGAACTGTATTCACCATCAAAAACCAACATTTATTTTCAAACAGGAACGAACCTCTTACTTAATCTCAGAATCATTACGAGTTTAGTACCCCGTATCTAAGTCGTTTTTATCAACTGATGTTGTCAAAAGATTCATACCTAACCAAACCCACGCTAAAATACCTATCTGATTATCATATAATTAAACAAAAAAACCAAAGTAATTTCACAAAAACTGTCCTGATCTATTCCAAAATTTGGTATGCTATAATAGAAGAACGTAATCTAATTTTTATTCTCAATAATTATCAAACTTTTCACAAATATGGATCACAACATATTCGTAATTTTCAAAGATCAAACAAAAGTTTATTGCAAAACTTATGTTGCTTTTTTGATGTTGATGCTTTTCAGTGGTTTCGTCGTCAACGCTCAAACAACTACTTGGCAAGGTGGTGCAACGGGTGCTTGGAATATAGCCGGAAATTGGGACAATGGAGTTCCTGGTACAGGAGACCATGCCATCATTAACAATGCTACGGTGAATTTAGGCGGAGGTACTATTAATATTGGCAGCATCGCCATTCAGGGGGGTGGTTTATCAAATGGTATCCTCAACACAGGTAATACGAATAATACTTCTACGTTTAGTGGGGGAAGCGATGTCAATGTCACATTAAACCTTGTAAACAAGACCATTGAGCTGAATGGTGCTCATTTTTTTCAGGAGTGTAGTTTTGCAAAAACGGGCAATGCTATTGCTTGGAGTTCAGGAGGAAACACTTTTGAAGAAAAAGTGACCCTAAAAAATAATAGTGCAACAGGTTATTTCATTTTAGGAAGTGGTAACCCAGACATATTCAAGAAAGCACTCGAGATAGATACACAAAAAACTATTTATCTGGCTTCTAGTGGTACTGGTCACGAATTTCACGGAGATATCACGATTCACAGTTCCTCTCCAGCTTGGATTGGCTTTGGGTTGTACGGAGGAAAATCTACGATGGCTCCTGGTGTAAAGATCATACCAAGCACCAATCTAACCGGAACACTGGTACTCGCGGGCATTGATTTACAAACTGATTTGACTTTTAATACCCCTAATCTTCATGTTTTCTTCGGAAATTATGGTACAGGTGCATTAAACAAAAGTAACTTTAGAGGAGCGGTAGATGTTTCGGCAAAAATAATTAGCCTCAATGGTAGCACCTTTCATGGTATTGCCCGACTTACTTACGACGGAGGAGGCTCACACCCTACCTACAATGGGTTAGGTGGCAATACTTTTATGCAGGATGCCTATTTAACGATGATTAACTCCACGAATGGATCGTTTGTAACTGCTACATCAGCACCTGACACTTTCAAAGGAGATGTATATGTAGTGAATGAAGCAAACTCTGGTGGCATTTATTTATCTCACGTAGCCAAAGGCAATGTATTTGAAAAAAATGTATACCTCAAAACAAGTCAAGCTAGTATCAGTATTGGTTCAGGAGGTGGTACTTCTACCCTACCAACGGGGGCAAAAATAGAACCCTTAGGCGGAAACGGACTAACTGGTGGAGGTGTACTACTATGGGGGCTAGACATGACAGAACCCCTTGATTTGAATATAGCAAACACTAGAGTAAACCTGGGTGGAGTTACCAACCGAAATCACTTTAAAAGTGATGTAAATTTAATAGCAGACGCTGTTTCGATCAATGGCAATACTTTCGATCAATCTGCCACAATTACTTATGCAGGTAACATCACTCATTACAATACTTTTAGCGCAGGAAGTAACATTTTTAATGGGCCAGCTACGTTAAACCTGACAGGTAGTGGCACATTTTTAATGAGTCGGACCTACAAAGATGTATTCAAAAATACCCTTACTGTGGAAAGCGGCTCGGCTGGTGTGATTCATCTAGCGCACAATGACAAAGAAGCCAATGAATATCATAGTGATGTTAGTTTAACAACAGATGGTGGCTTCATCACAATGTCTAGCTATCAGAATGCACTTGATTTTTCGTTTGCTCATAACTTAACACTCAACAGTTCAAGTCCTGGAAAAATTATTATCGGAAGTCAAACGGGAGGAAAACTAACCCTAAACGGCACTATTGAACAAACAATTACCCATACCGGAGCCAATGATTACCACGCAGCTCACGTTCATCGACTAGATGTCAATAACTCGGGAGGCAGAATATTGCTGGGGACCAATTTGGAAATCAAGCAAACCATGGCATTTACCCAAGGTATGGTAAAAACAACTGGTGCTCACGGTTTGTTAATTTTTGATGAAGATGCCACCTATACTGGAGTAACCAATACCAAATATGTTTCGGGTAAGGTGCAAAAGAAAGGCAGCGTAAGTTTCGTATTCCCTATTGGTAGTGACACCCAATACCGTCCATTGGCAACCAATGTAACCTCGGGTTCGGCTCCGGTAACCGTCTATTTTGTGGAAGGTCCAGAACCTACTGGAATTGCCCCTCCGGCCTGTTATGAAATCGCTACTTGTGAACACTGGGTAGTCAATAGTGACAATTCGGTGATTACTTTTAACGTAGCAGTAAACATTACTGGCTCTTGTGTAGATCCTTTGCCAAGTAATCCTTTGGTCGCTTGGTTTGACAAAACCCAGTGGAACTTCCTGGATGCAACCATTCAACCAGTAGATATGTTGACGGCTATTCCTACGGTTACTACGGTACCCAATAGTACCCAAAGTGGAGATCATTATGTGACCATTGGTAGTAAATTATCACTTCCTGGAGGCAATGTCATGACTGGCTCTGCTTCAGTTTGTCAAAATACAAGTCAAATTTACTCCGTACCATCAGCGCCCAACACTACTTATTCATGGAAATTGCCTATTGGTTGGTCAATCGCTTCTTCTAACCCAAATTCTCACCAAATCACCGTCACCGTAGCTTCTAATGCCCCAGTGGGAACCCAAACCATTGCAGTATATCCATCACAGGTAGCCAATTGTGAATTCTGCGAACTTGCCCCCATCACCTTGGAGGTAACCGTAAACGCCCAACCCAATGTAGGCAGTGTGGTAGGTCCTACTACAGCCAAGGCTGGTCAGAGCAACATGACGTATTCAGTAACCAACACTACTGGAGCAGATGAGTTTGTTTGGACATTGCCTGCTGGTGTAGTTGAAAATGGAAGTGGTGCTACTGGTACCATTACAACTACGGTGCCTTATATTACGGTAGATTTTGTAACCGGATTTGCTGGTGGAAATATCAATGTATATGGTACCAGTACTACTTGTGGCAATGGCCCCACAGTAAGCATGTTTGTAAGCCTATGTACTACTTGCCGTACTTCTAACTCCACCTTGCCTGACAACTTGAAAAACAATCACTTGACGGTATTCCCTAATCCTATTATGGGATCTGAGAAAATTAAGGTTCAAATTGAAGGACAAACGGAGGTTTCAGTGGTCAACATAGTCATTGTAGACGAAAAAGGAGCAAAAGTAAAAACCTTTGTTCAAGAGCTGCAAAATGGCATTGTAGAAATTCCTGGTCAATCGTTGGCTCCGGGCAAATATTTACTCCGTATACAAGTAGGGAGCGAAATAGTAGGTAAGAAGATTCTGAAATATTAATCTCGCTAAAATTCATAGTAAAGAGGCTGTTTCATAAGTCTCTTTGAAAAATAAAAGAAAGGGGCATTTGCCCCTTTCTTAATTTATATCATACACTAATCAATGTCTTCCACAATGACATTTGGGTCTTTGAAAACTTTGAGTCGCTTCGTGCCACTGGAAGTTACCATTGTAATTGTCCAGCTCCCAATAAAATTTAGAGCGGGCTTTTTTGCGGCTACCAATCTCGTTCATGGTTTCAGTATCATACAAGCGGCCGTTGACCATGGTATAACGTACCGATTCGGTATTACGGATGTTGTCCAACGGGTTTTTGTCCAACACAATTAGGTCGGCTAGTTTGCCTTTTTCCAAAGAACCTACCTCTTGATACAAACCCAAGGTTTTGGCCGGGTTTACCGTCGCACAACGCAAAACCTGCAGATTGCTCATGCCACCTTGGTGCAGCAACCAAAGTTCCCAGTGTACCCCCAAGCCTTGCAATTGACCATGGGCGCCCAGATTTACCAATACGCCTGCGTCTTCTAGTTTTTTACAGGATTTGGCTACCAATATATGCCCGTTTTCGTATTCTTCGTCGGGTACCATCATCCGGCGACGAGAACGCGCATCGATGATGCCACGAGGAGTATATTTGAGTAGCTTTTTCTTTTCCCAAACATTGGTTTTCTGGTAAAAATAATATTCCCCGCTGTTTGCCCCATAGCATACAATTAAAGTAGGCGTATAGGCGGTTTCGGCATTTTTCCAAAGTTGCACCACATCATCGTACAAGCGTGCCACAGGCAGGTTATGCTCTACTGTAGTGTGCCCATCAAGAATCATAGACAGGTTGTGCATGTAGTGAGACCCTCCTTCAGGACAAACCATCATTTTGAGTTTACGGGCCGCTTTGATTACTTGCTGGCGTTGGTTACGGCGAGGTTGGTTGTAACTCTTGACCGAAAATGCACCATAAGCCCGAGTACGTTTCAATGCAGACTCGGCATCCTGGTAATTATTGATCAAAGCTTTGAAATCGCCGTCAGCCCCATACAAAATTGTTCCAGTAGAGTAAATACGTGGACCCACCATTTGTCCTCCTTTTACCATTTCCGATTGAGTAAATACCATTTCCGAATTGGACGAAGGATCGTGGGTAGTGGTTACTCCATAAGCCAAATTGGCGTAATAAGACCATTGCTTTTGGGGGCTCAATCCTGGCCGAAAAGTTCCCAAGTGGGCGTGGGCATCAATGAAACCTGGCATAATGGTTTTTCCGCTGGCATCAATCACCTCGGCTCCAGCGGGAATGCTGACTACATCGGCCTTGCCAATGGCCTTGATTTTGTTTTTCTCTACGACGATGGTTCCATTCTCAATCACTTCGTTGCCCTTCATAGTAATGATTCGGGCATTTTTGAAAGCTACCACACCAGTGGGCATATCGGTTTTTAATTCCAAATTTACTTGAACACCCACACTATCTGCTGCCACTGATTTTTTAGCTGCATTGGGCAAAAAGGTAAACTTATCGGTAATGGCCCGACCAAAATACTGATCTCCTAAAGTCCAGAACACCTTTTTACTGTCTTTGCCCCAATGCAGATTGATTCCCGCGTGCTTTGATAGTTGGGCTACGGGCATTGCTTTGGTTTTGGCATTTAGACTAATCGTTTTTCCGCTTTTTGGGAAATGAGCCACATATACTTTATGCAATTCCCCAAAAGCAATCCACTCATTGTCAGGGCTAATTGTAAATTGGTTGGCATATTTAGATTTAAAATGGACCAATTGCTCTTGTCCGTTCAAGTTTACACTTTTGAAAGTCTTTCTCAAAGAACCAAACAAATGCCCTCCAGTATTATAAAATACCCGATCTCCAGTTTTATTAAAAGTAGGGTTCTCCCCTTCTCGGGTAATGAAATTCATTTTACCTCCTTGAGCACTCATCCAATACAATCCAGGGCGCTTGGTAAAACTAAAGCCCTGTGCGTTGTTCCCTCCTTCGCGACGAAAAGTAATCTTAGAACCATCGGGAGAAAATTTTGGGGTACGGTAAATGCCTTTTTCAGTCGTCAACTGGGTACTTTGGCCATCATTGAGGTTCATTTTACGAATAGAGCCCGAATTTTCGTCACTCCAAGTAACATATACGATTGCTTTGCCATCGGGCGAAAAAGCAGGCTCAGATTCAAAATCAGTCGATTTGGTCAAACGTTGTGGCTTGCCATTGGGTAATGATTTTTTCCATAAATAACCCACTGCATTGAACAGCAGCATTTTTTGGTCGGGAGAGGTCGCTGCATGGCGAATGACTTGGGCTTTGAATTTTGCGGGCGCTACTTGTTGTTGAAACCTGACTGCCTTGGTGATGGTATGCTGGGCAGTTACTTCAAAAGGAATCGCGGTCGCTTTGGCAGTTTTTATATTTATTTTCCAGATTTTACCTTGTCCATAAATAATCACGTGTTGGTTGTCGGGCAACCAGTTGAAATTGGTATACAACCCAAATAATGACCAAGCCTCTTGTTGATCTTTGCTCAAGCCAGCGAATACCGGGCGTTGTTCCCCAGTCTCCAGATGATGCACATATAATACCGACTTGGTACGTACCCGGCGAACAAAAGCAATCATTTTACCGTCTCTCGATATCTGAGGACGCATCGCTCCTCCTGGGCCTCCTAAAACAGTTTCTACCTTTCCTTTGGTTCGGTCAAAACGACGAATGACAATGATTTGACCATTGGGGTCTTTGTTGTATTCAAAAAGGTTGCCCCCCGTCATGTCTTGGCTAAAATAGATGTATCGGCCATCGGGCGAAGCCCAAGGCTCGTTCATGTCTTTTTGCTGGTTGCGGCGCTTCACCAGCATAATGCCTTTCCCACCCGAAACGTGGTACATCCACAACTCTCCTGCACCTGCCGAACGTGTACCAGTAAAATGTTTTCGGGTAATTAAATATTGGCCATCGGGAGTCCAAACCGAATTGTTGAGCAAACGGAAAGTTTCTTTGGTGATTTGGCGGGCATTTTTACCGTTTTTGTCCATCACCCAAATGTTGTCTCCTCCTCCGGCATCACTGGTAAAACAAATTTGTTTGCCGTCGGGGCTAAACCTAGGCTGTACTTCAAACGGATAGCCTCCTCTTAACAAAGTAGCCTTACCACCAGTGATGGGCATCTTGTAAATATCACCCAGCATGTCAAACACGATTTCTTTGCCGTCAGGGCTTACATCCAGGTTCATCCAAGTACCTTCTTTGACCGTAAAAGTAACGGTTTTAGAAGGCTCTCCTGGTTTGGATACGTTCCACTTCTTTTTTCGCCATTTCTTTTTTTGCCCTATAGCTCCCAACGAAATCAGGCATAGCAATAGCGTCAAAAAAGCCCCATTAAATAATTGTTGCTTCATATATAAAGTTATTCTCATATTAATTAAGATTAGAATGCAATATCTGAAAAATAATCTAATTCATAAAAAGGCGTTGAGGGGTAAGAAATCAATGGATAGAAATTTTACTTTATCACTCAGGTTTAAGATTGTATATTGTCCTCAAAAAAATGCGATTTTACCAAGTTATTACCATCAATATTTTAACCTGTTTGCTTTGGGCATGTCACTCTACCGAACAAAAAAACACAACTGCTGATGAGAAAACTGTCCAAAAAATAGACTTATCATTACTACAAGGGTACTGGATTTCAACAAGCTATATTGATAGTCTTTTAAAGAATAAATCTGTCGTAAAATCTGAGCAAGCACCATTGGCCAGGAACACTATTTTGTTACAAATCAGACAAGATTCCATCACTAGTTATGGAATGCTTTTCTCTCAACAAAAGTGGAAACTGAAACAAAGTTTTGAAAACTTGAGCATTGGTTGGAGAAGTCACAAACTAAGTTATGATCAGGATCGGGGAATCATAGTCGCTCGCTCTAAAGAGGATAGCACAAGTTTCTCATTATTTCGGAAAATAAAAATCAACGAAAAAAGACTGGTAAAAACCAAAAATGGGCGTCCACTTTTTATGGACTTACAATCCAATGTATATGCCTTTATAATTGATAACCTAATGAAAGGCAAATACAAACCATTGTTTCAAAATAGCTCTTCTAATATTATGGTGTTAGATAGCAATGGAATCGTTACTGGCTTTAAAAACTATCACAAATATCGTATTCACGATTATTTTGGAACTTCACATCCTTTTCGTCCCGAAGATGCAATCATATTTGAAGATACTACAGTGGTGAATAGTGGTACTGGTCCTCCTACTAATTTTGGAGTCTTCAGTTGGGAGTTCAACCAAGATACCTTGGCACTAACAAAAATGTTTACTAAGAATCACTATTCTTATAAGAAAGGGGATAAAACGTATCGTTTCATCAAAAAGCGTCCTTGATACTTCTAAAAAATTGAACATCACAAAATAATCTCAAAGCAATCAATAATTTGCTTAATTTACATTGTACTGAAGAATGAAAATTTTATTTTACTGATCTTTAGACATTGATTCATTCATCAAAAGGAACAATTTCCAATCATTACTTTCGCCCTTGAATTTCATCTACAGTAAAATATTTCTATTTTGGAAAACATCAAATTTTTAAACCTACCGCGCGCTCACCTCTTCAGTCAAGAAAGAAGAAACGAGGCAGCGCTTCAATCTTAAAGTAAACATGTCACAACAGTATACCTTAAATTTTCAAAACAAGTCTTCCCAAACAGGCAGTCTTTGCATTTTTCAAACAGTCCCTGATGCCAATACCTCAAACATCAAGACCCTGGCTTGGTATTGCCAACCTGCCGTGCCTCAACAGCAGGTAAGACTCGACTGGGGAATTGACTATAGTTTTGTTTGGTCTCAACAAGGTCATCTAGAGCCTGGTGATAAATTCACCGCTGTTCAAACCTTGTCAGCTAACCTTAACCAAAAAAATCAAGTTGATTTCAAAAAACAGGGCGACTCTTACACTTTTGACAATCAAACTCAAGGTTTACACAATGGCTCCTTGTTCATTCATCAGGGAAATAATGTTGCCATTGACAAATGCGTGGTTGGCATTGGGATGTCGGGCCGTCCAGCTTTTATAGTCGAGTCCCAACCTGGCTTTCCCTTGGTGTTTACCCCAACTCCCCAATATCGGATCGTGTTTGGGTCCTTTCAGCAAAGAGAAGTTTTGAATGTGAATAATCTGAATGCTTACAACCTCGAATTTCCTGAAGGTAGTTATAAGTTGAGTGTTACACTGAATGAGAATGGTTCCTTTAGTATCTCCAACCAACAACTGTAACTGATATTTAGGCTTTGGCAAGGCTCAAATAACGCTTGGGCTTTGTCAATAACGTTCTAAACTGCTCTCAATTCAAGCTCAAATGCACTAAAAAACAAGTCTTCTGATCGGTATCATAACTATGATAGTAAAACTTTAAAACATAGTGTTTTGTCGATCGTTTTTCAACTTTGAGTTCGTTCAAACCCATAAAAACTCGAGGGGGTATCGATAGTACAGCCTGTTTATATTCAAAAATACCCCGTTTTAACATCACAGTAGGTGGACGAGGAGCTCCCAACACTCCGGTAAAAGTCTGTTCTACCCTAATTGTATCATCTTCATAATAAATATCATCTCCATTTACCAAAATACGGCCATAGATATTCAGCAGTAAAATCACCCCCAAGAATGGAATCAGAAGTAACAGACTACTCCTCAAGGGTAAAAAAAACATAAAACGGTAATAAATACGCTTTAGTCGGTATTTGATGTGATGATTACCAAAACCACCCACCAACATTGCCGAAAACAGGCAACTCCAAATCAATATCTCCTGAGTATAGAAACCTCGGAAATAAACTTGATAAGAAGCCAATACAATTGAGGTAAGTACCAATACGGCCAACACTCCGTGGCTTGCTCCAAGAACTTGAACTGCTTTCTCACTGAAACCGACCTTAAAAATTCCATTGAGCCACCAAAATACGTATATACCGACTACAGTTATCAATACTGGGATTTCCATCACTTATTTTTTTCCTTTTATATCAAAAAGAAGGGTTAGTAACCCAAGTAATAGTCATCAAAGCAGTTCACCATCTATTTACTACCCACATCAAATTTCTTGTCTCTTCGTTTGTACTATTAAATCACCTATTCTTAAAAACGATACACTAATGACACGAACTATTTTATGGAATTTGATGGCTTTGATATGTTTTATCGGATCATTTTCAGGTTTTGCCCAAAAGGAAACCTCTAAAATTCAAACCAAGTTGAAACCCACTGTAAATATGGCGGTGGCCCAATTACACATCAAGCAAAAAAATGGCAAACCATTGGCCAATCACCCCATTATGGTGGTAGAAGGTGGGGCCCGAAATACCAAATCGTATGGCAAAACCAATGACCAAGGTGTGGTAGAGTTTCTGGTACGCAATCGGCGAACTTATCGCCTGGATTTTATGGGGGCTGCTCGTCCCAAGATGTTATTTGTTCCCAATAAGCCTCATCATCGTTTCAGCGTAAATGTATTACTCAATGATGCCAACCCTCCCAATCTATTCATCCATATGCACGATTGCAAATCAGGCAAACGCTTGAAAAACTACCCGGTCGTCATTCAAGGTCAAGTCAAAGGAGTAAGGTATCAAGCCAAAACCAACGCCAAGGGGATTGCTGCATTTCGGGTAAAACTCGGTCAACGGTATGACGTCATCGTGGACAGTGCTGCTTACCCCATTCATCCTAAATCGATGGTTCATGGGAGTGTCATATCAGATCTTTTCACGGTACAAGATGCTCATTTTAATCAACAGTTTCATTATCATTACCAAAACCGCTGCCCACCTCCTCCCTCTATCTCACACACCAGTAATCCATCAGGTATCATCAAAATTTTCAAAAGAAACAAACACTGGAAAAATTCGCTGGTGGTGTTATCAGGCGGTTGGTTCGATGATCATTATAAAATGTACCAAGCATTTTCGAAAGGAATCAATACCCAAGGTACCACCCAAATAGTAGTTTGTTCACATTGTAAGATTTGCCATCCCTACGACCGAAAAAACTTCACTCCTTTACTTTATCACCCTCCTCATAAAATTAAATTGGCGGGTATTGTGTACGGTGATGTCTTGTCTATTCTTGAAGGCCTCAAACAAAAACCTCAAGCCAAAGCGGTCGTACTTGTTACTGCCCGTAATCACCTCTCGAAAAAGGAACAAAAGATATTCAACAAAATAAAAGTGCCCGTTAGAATTATCCTGACCAATGTTGACCAAATTCATCCAGGCTATTTGGCATTGGCTAAAGCCACTAGGGGCTCCATTCATACCATCAAAGCTGACATTACTCAATTTAGCAAGCTGGTTCCAGGACAGGTACAAGTCATCAATGGCATCAAATATAAACTCGTTGGCAAAACCAATTTTAAGATCATGAAGTAAAGTGTTCTTTAGTTGGTAGATCGTAGTTAGGAGTTGGTAGTTTTTTTAGTCGATAGTCAATGGTCCATAGTAGCGCAAAGCGGTACAATTTGCTGAACCCGCCAAACTCAGTTTAAACACTATCATATTTGCGAAAACCTTTAGTCCTGAGCGGAGCCGAAGGAACTAGAAAAAAATCATCACTTCGCGCAACCATAGAGCAATGCAACAATGAGCGCAGCGGAACAATAGCAGTAAAATCGCTTCGCGCAACCATTTAAGATTAGCTTCGCAGAGCTCCCTTTGGTCGATTCTTCCTTCGTCGGGAGAGTTTTAACAATGTAACAATGAGCAAAGCGGAGCAATAAAAGATAAAGGATATTTCACACCGATACCTCAGCCTGAGCAATTTGGACAATGTATGCCAGCAATTCCTCTAAATCTTGAGTGGTAGTAGCTGGATTGGCCAAAGTAACTCTCAAGTAAGTATCCCCATGAAGCAGCGTTTGAACCAGGTAAAATTTTCCTTCCGCCACGATCGTCTGTCTTATGTGGCGATTGAGCGCATTCAAATCTTCTTGGTTACCACCTATGTAACGAAAACAAACAATGTTGCACTCAGGGTCTACGGGTAACTCAAACTGAGGATGTTGCTTTACCAAGCCTCCAAATTGTGCGCCTAGGCTAAAAATGGTCTCAATCATTTCTTCTAATAAATCGTCACCATAATGATTCCATATGGTAAAAATTTTGAAGCCCATTGGTAATTTGGTCGTCTCAAATGTGCGTTTAGCCAAGTTAAACCATTCCTTGTCTTCGTTGTTACTCCATAAATAATGGGCATTTTGGGCAAAGGTATTGTAAGAATCATTCACATCTTTGAATACCACTCCAGTAGCCAGGGCCGGAACCAACAAGGTTTTATGAAAGTCCATAATCACCGAGTCGGCTTGTTCAATGCCTTTTACTCTTGAGCGAAACTTATCCGAAAAAACCGCAGATGCTCCATGGGCTCCATCTACGTGAAACCATAAGTCATTGTTTTTACAAAAATCAGCCAACGCTTCCAAATCATCGTAAGCTCCGGTAGCTGTACTACAGGCACTCCCTACCAATGCAATTACTTCTTTGCCCTCACTTCTGGCTAGCTGATAATATGTTTCCAATAAATCAGTTCGTAAACGAAAATCATGGTCCACTGGAATTTTAATCACCCCAGCATCTCCCCAGCCCATAATTCTGACTGCTCGTTCTACACAATAATGGGCTTGTTCGGATACCAATAATGCCATTTGTTGATGGTTTCCAGTTTTCCAAACATCCTGTGAGGCTTTTTTACGTCGAGCCGCCAACAATGCAGTTAAATTGGCTAGAGTGCCTCCTGAGGTCAAAAAACCTCCTGCCTGAGCATCGAACCCCATTTTTTTAGCCAATCGCTGAATCACCAAATGCTCCATAATTACTGAAGGCTGTCCCATTTCATACACTCCCATCCCATTGTTTAACAAATCACTCGTTAAAGCGGCTAAAGCCGATAGAGGTGCAGGTACCGTAATTTGATGCCCCATATACTTGGGATGATGCAAATGCATTGAATCGTCCAAGTATTCTTTGAAGTAGTTTCCCCAATCTTGATTGGTTTCAAAATTTTGCCATTTATCAAGTTGTTCTTCAGGCGATTGGGTTTTACTCACTAATATTTTTGACGAGTCCTGTTGTAATTGGGTAAGGTAATCTGCCAGTGTATCTATCAATTCGTGACCAGTTGCTCGAAAGTTCTCTGGGTCAAATGCATTTTTTATCATTGCTCAATACTTTTAGTCTTTTCACAAGGACTGATTCATTTTCAAACAGTTGTTATTTCAACTCAAAATTACATATATCAGACTAATAGTCTACATACAACACAAAAGCACGAAAAAATTCCTACGTGATGCTTAAA
>CALDJV010000456.1 GCA_937899305.1 uncultured Cytophagaceae bacterium | reverse complement strand
ACTGTGCCAAAGTTCTGAAATGGGAAAGTAATTATTTTCTTATCCCTAAGTTAGGGAGTATCCAAAAAATAACATACCCAATTAGCGGCTATTTCACGAATATATTTCATTATTTTCATTACCCGCAACGCTGCTATGAGTGCAAAAACCGATGGCTTCAGCGCTACTGTGACGAGCTCTCCGAAGGTGATTTCTGAACGTCAACAAACTAAGGCGGGTAGAAAGTTTTGATTATTCAAACACTATTTACCATTGATAAAATGGACTTGAATACAAGTTTTCAGCAACTAAAAATTAGTGTATGGTTTTGAATCTACATCATCTAAGTTAGTCGTTTTTATTTTTATCTAAATGGCATCTTTATCATTTATCTATCACAATGACGAGGTATTAAAATACCCAACTGAGTAATCAAAAAACTACTTTACAACCTGGCAGCCAAGTTTTAATTTGCTTTATGGTGTTTTCTGTCATAGGGTTACCTCGTAGATACAAGCGCTTTAAGTTTTTGAGTTGTTTGATAGATGTGGGTAGCTGAGTCAGTTGATTATTAGAAAGATTTAATGATCTTAATTTTCTGAGCTGCCCGATAGATGTCGGTAACTGAGTCAGTTGGTTACTGGCAATCCCCAATCCTTTCAAATTTTTAAGTTGTCCAATAAATGTCGGTAACTGAGTCAGTTGATTATTAGAAAGACTTAGGCTAGTCAACGTTTGGATGTTTCCTATACTTCGGGGAATACGCTTCAAGAGGTTCGTTTCTAAATCCAGACCTTCCAAGCTTGTAAGTTCTCCAATAGATGCAGGTAACTGAGTCAGTTGATTAGATGACAACAACAATTGCTTCAATTTTTTGAGTTTCCCAATAGAGGAGTTGGGTCACCTTATTTCGCCTGGCATTTAATAAAACCAAATCTTTCAGTTGCCCAATAGAAGCAGGAAATTGAGTGAGCTGGTTGGTTGGTAAGAATAACCTTTTCAATTTAGTAAGCTTTCCAATAGAGGCAGGTAATTGACTTAACCGATTTCTCGTTAAATCGAGTTCTATTAAGTTTTTGAGTTGCCCAATTTCTTCGGGCAATTGAATAAGGCCATTTAGGTCTAGATGCAACCATTCTAAACTGCTCATTTGCCCAATGAATGTAGGTAAATTAATGAACTGGTTATAATCTAAATACAATCGTTTCAAATTGGTAAGTTGTCCCATAGAAGCGGGTAATTGAGAGAGCTTATTAAAGGCCAATCTCAGTCGTTTCAAATGAATAAGTTGCCCAATAGAAGCGGGTAGGCGAGTCAACTGATTACTACTTAAGCCCAACTGTTTCAAATGAATAAGCTGCCCAATAGAAGCGGGTAGGTGAGTCAACTGATTACCATCTAAACTCAACTGTTTCAAATGAATAAGCTGCCCAATAGAAGTGGGTAGGCGAGTCAATTGATTACTATTTAAGTACAACTGTTTCAAATGAATCAATTGTCCAATATCATCAGGTAACTGAGTTAGTTGATTTTTCGTTAAATCGAGTTGTGTCAAATTTTTAAGTTGTCCCAGCGAAGTAGGTAATGCAACTATCTGATTATCGAATAAATGTAAGGTTGTCAATTTTTTGAGTTGTCCAATGGAAGAGGGCAATCGTTTCAGTTTATTAGAACCCAACATCAACTTTGTTAAGTTTTCGAGTTGCCCAATAGAGGGTGGTAATTGGAGTAAACGATTCCTTCCCAAATACAACCATTTTAATGCTTGAAGTCCTTCAATAGAAGCAGGTAATTCGGCAATCTTATTTTTATCTAATAACAAGATCTTAAGTTGGGGAGCGCTCAAAATTTGAGAAGGAAAAGATTTAAGTCCTTTCCCCATCAGATATACCGCCTCTGTTTTGGGAGATATTTCCTCAACTTTACCTTTGGGTTCTACATAAATTTGACCTTTAAAATCTAGTACGAATCCTTCTTTTTTAAAGTTTTTTACATAGAACAGAGAATATTGCTTATCAAAGAAAAAAACCTCTTTCCAGGCACCCATATTTTGCATAACTTTCCCTTGTTTATCTACGAAACGATATTTTCCATCAGGGAATTTTTTACGTATTTGTGCTTGTGCGGTATATGTTAGAATAAGTAAGCACACTGCGAATATTTTTTTCATAAAACCGGCTGTGTTATAACTTGATCATTGTTTTTAGAATGTTATTTCAACTTCCTATGATTTTGCATCATAGACAATGGTTCCTTTTTATAGCTTAGGTTTGTAAATCTTTTTGTCTAAATCCATTATAAAAGTTTTTCCTTTTCTGGTTACCACCATATAAATATTTGCCTGATTTCGGTTAGATGAGTTCGTAGCGAGTTTTTTTTCTGAACTAAAAATAAGGCTTTTTATTTTGTACTTACGCTGAGGACGTATACGCCAACTCATGGTGGATAAATCTAAAAGTCCATACTTCCCCTCTTTGGCCTGAATGTTATACCTAAACAAATTACTGTATTTGAAAGGATTTGATATGAGTTTGCCAAATAATTTCTTTTTTCCATGAAGGCTTACAAACCCTTTTTTTCCATCATTGGTCTTAACATAAAACCACTTATCATCTTTTTGAGTATAAGCGGTGTTTGGCAAAATAGTCCTACAATCAAGACCGGTTTGGGTTTCTCCTTTTTGATTGATGAGTATAAGCTGGTTATTACTTTTTCTTATCATGACGTAATACTTTGATTTGAACAGGAAAGGTTGATAAATATTCCCGTGGGTTCGATTTCTGTAGTAAACGCTTGAATATCCAGAAATGCGCCCTTGGCTGTCTACCTCGAATCCTCGATAACCATTGGTTGAATCTAATACGCGGATAGAAGGATGGCTTTTAATTGGGACGGGTTCATCAACAAATTCTACATCTATTTCTGTTGATTCAATTTTATAGTCTTGATTGATGAGGATTGTTTCCCTTCGCTCAGCATCGTAAAAAGAAATACCTGGATTGAACATCATAGCCGAACGCAAATAGGGCTGGGTGAGTATTTTCTTCGTTTTTTTATGCATAAAGCCCCATTTTCCTTTCGATTTATATGGGATTAATTCGGAGGTTTTATACTTCGTTATTTCTCCTAAATACTTTTGCTTAAAAGCATCCTTGGTTTTTTGGCTTTGTGCAAAAGACAGGGTAGATGTTGTTAAAAATAATATGATCAATAGTTGTTTCATTCTTCTGTAGGGTTTTGGGAGCAATTAAAAAATAAGGCGCCTGTTTTTTGATCGTTATTTTGTTCTGAGACGCGGCACTTTTTAAAGGCGTAGCCGTGCTACGGCAGCAAAAAGTAACAAAGTATCAGAGCAAAAGAACATCTATAATATGGGTAGATTATTTCTTGTTTGCTCCCTTATTAGAAGGTTAAATTGTGATGGTTGTTAATACTTGATTTATCTTTTAATCACTTTCCAGCTCTTAGAAGTATTGCCCCACTTGACTTTGAGGATATAATTACCCGCAGGTATGGTATCCGACGAAAGGTTCAGTTGGATGTTTTTCTGGTTTTGCTGCGTGTGCAATATCGGTTTTCCCAGGCTATTATACAGCGTAATGTACACTTTTTCGTTGGTGTAATGATTCAAGACCAAGTATACGACTTCACTGGTAGGGTTAGGAAACACCTTTACAATACCCTGATTTAACGGATCTGTTATATTGGTAGGGGTACTCAAGATAAAGTCCTCATTGCTGGTAGCGAGTACGCCCATAAAAGCCAAGGTAATTTTTCCAGTCGTTACCTCTTCAGGTACCGTTACCTTGATCTGGTTGTTGTCTACTGAAGTTACTATAGCTTCTTTTCCATTAAACTTTACCAAATAATCATCAGCTGCTCCCTCGAAACCACTCCCGGTGAGCGTTACTTCGTCACCAGGGGAGCCAGATTTAGGGCTAAAATCAGTAAAAGTAAACGCAGGGGTGGTATACACATAAAACTCCAGACCGATATTACCATTATTGGCCCCAAAATAGATGCGATCGCCCCAAACTCCTAAATGTTGGGTAAAGCTATCACCACCATCTTTGCGCACATTGTCAACAAAAAGTGTCCCCTCAGCGCTACCGTCGGTTACCCACAGTCCACCTCCATCTGCCACAAAATATATCTTGTTATTATATACCAAACGTTCCCCATTTCTTTCTGGTAAAACCCTAAACACCCTTTGGGTACCTGCTTCGGTGCCATCACTTACCCAGATGCCAGCGGGTTGATTACCAGGAACATACACAAAAAAGTATAACTGGTTATTGAGCACGGTTAGATTAAATGGAGCACTACTTTTCGTCCCTGGATTAATATCTTTGACCAAGGTAGTTCCTGCTTCGGTTCCATCGGTTACCCACAATTCGCTCCCGTTCGTGTTATCGGCTGCCCGGAAATATAGCTTTCCGTTGTATTCGGTAAAGGATGATGGAAAACCAACGCCACTAGGGTTGATGTCTTTAATAAGTGCAGTACCGGTGGCGGTACCATCGCTTACCCAGAGCTCGCTGCCTTGAGTACCATTATCCGCTGCAAAGTAGAGTTTACCATTAAATACGTGCAAATTTTCTGGCCCTCCTCCATTCATCCCAGAATTAATATCTTTGACCAATTGAGTTCCTGCCTCAGTACCATCGGTTACCCAAAGCTCTTGCCCGTGGATGCCATCTCTGGCCCCGAAGTACAATTTGTTATTGTAAACCGTGAAATGAGAAATGAAACTGTTGTTACTACCAGGGTAAATATCTTTGACGAGTTGGGTGCCTGCCTCGGTGCCATCGGTTACCCAAAGCTCTTGCCCGTGGGTGTCGTCTTCGGCCTTAAAGAATAGTTGATTGTTGAGTACGATAAAATTCTGGGGATTACTGCTACCATTTCCAAGGTCAATGTCTTTTACAAGCTGAGTACCACTGGCAGTACCGTCCGTCACCCACAATTCCCGCCCGTGGATACCATCGTCTGCCGAGAAGTAAACCTTATTATTCCATAGAAAAAAACGTCCCGGGCTACTACCCGATTTTCCACTGTTGATGTCTTTGAGCAATTGTGTACCAGCTTCGGTACCATCGCTTACCCATAGTTCAAATCCAGTGATTCCATCGTTGGCGGCAAAGTATAACTGATTATTGAGCACTATACTTGCCCGAACCACTGTTTTACCACTATTGGTTCCTTCGTAAATATCTTTAGTCAAGCGAGTACCAGTTTCGGTACCATCACTTACCCAAAGTTCTTGCCCGTGAGTATCATCGTTGGCTACCAAAAACAACCGTTGATCTACCACCAATAATTGGTTTGGGGCACTGCCTTCGCTTCCAGGATAAATGTCTTTGAGTAGTTGGGTCCCTGCGGGGGTACCATCGCTTACCCACAGTTCTGCTCCCTCACGATCGAGCGTTGCCGAAAAATATAGTTGGTTCTTGTAAATGGTAAAGTTGGCGGGAAAACTGCCATTAGCCAATGGATTGAGGTCTCTGAGCAGATTTGTGCCAGTGGAGGTACCGTCACTTACCCATAGTTCAGCACCACTTATTCCCTCATCAGCACTAAAGTAAAGTTTGCTGTTAAATACAAACAATTGGGCTGGCGTGCTACTTTCATTCCCAGTACGGATGTCTTTAAAAAGCTGCGTGCCTGCCTCGGTACCATCACTCACCCAAAGCTCTTGCCCATGGGTACCGTCATTGGCGGCAAAATATAGCTGATTATTATACACCACAAAGTTGGTAAGCTGGCTGCCCACACTTCCAGTGCGAATGTCTTTGACGAGTTGGGTACCCGTCTCGGTCCCATCACTTACCCACAACTCGGCCCCATTGGTGCCATTATCTGCCGAAAAATAAAGCTTGTTATTGTAAGCAGTTAAATGATTTGCCCCACTATTCGATGATCCAGCGTGAATGTCTTTCACGAGTTGGGTGCCATTGGTGGTACCATCGCTTACCCATAACTCCTCGCCTTGGGTACTATCTTGGGCCACAAAAAATAATTGATTATTGAATACAAGAAAGCTACGAACGTTGGAGAAGGCTTTGACAAATTGGGTGCCTGCTTCGGTACCATCGCTCACCCACAAACCTACTTGTCCATTCAAGCCATTTCCGAAAAAGTATAACTGATTGTTGAAAACTGTAATGCCTTTGATCACATTTAATTGGTTGCCAGTTGCAAGTCTTTTTACTAACTGAGTGCCCGCTTCGGTACCATCACTTACCCATAGCCCAGTTCCGCTTGAAGTACCCGCTACAAAATAGAGCTTATCCTGAAACACGATGAGTTCGTCTGGCTTACTACCAAAAGTGCCTATGTCTATGTCTTTGACCAATTGGGTGCCTACTTCGGTACCATCGCTTACTCAAAGCTCGGCTCCGTGAGCACGATCCGTAGCAGTAAAATATACTTTACCTTGATAAGCGGTTAATTTGGCAGGTGAACTGTTTACGCCAATTTTATTGATGTCTTTTAACAAAGTGACTTGAGCCTTTGAACAGTAAGCGTAACTCATGAACAGGCAAATAAGTAACACTTTCAAAATAAGTATCCCTCTATTGGCTGTCTTTCTTTGATATTTTATCATTGTAATTTATATAACAGTTTAGTTTGTATTAAATCATCATAGTTTGAAAGGATTTGACCTTGGGCAGCGCATAGTTTACCCAAAGTTTAGTAGTCTGTGGAAGGTGATGAATGGCAACACTCCTCAAAATGAAAACCTAAACAAGTCGCTAGATCTTTGCTTTTCTTTGAGTCGGTTACCTTGGGTTTTAAGCGCGTCAAATTTAAGGAAGGAACAGGGCAAGAAAGTCTCTGTAAATTTAAAAAGACCTATTAACGCTTATTTAAGAAAGGGTGGTTATCTGTAAATGCCTGATAATCAGTTCTTTTTTAAGAAAATGGTTAGATGTGGTTTTTTCTAAGTTTTGTATGACCAGGTGTGGGGCAATCTGATCAACATCATAAAAATAAATTTATATCAGGGTATGATTATCTCGTTGTTACGAAAACTAAATACTCTGTAAATTAAGCAAATCGTAAGATATTTAGTTTACAGAGTACTAAATTTAACCGAGGCAGAGAAGTACTGGTTTTCATCATTATTCTGGTTTTTTGACGACTTTAAGAGATGAACACAGAGTCCACAAAAACGATCCATTTATCAAACCATACAATAAAATCAATTGTAAACTGGCTTTCATTCTATGATTTAAGTTCATAAACTCAAACTACAAGATTATTTTTTGATAAGATATGGCTCCAACTCTCGAGTGATTTGCTCCTGTAAAATTCCTACCTGCACTTGAATAGAAGATGCCTTGAGTATGGCAATGCCCTGACCATTATTTTTTTCATGAGGATCAATAATACCTACATAAATAGAGGCCACTTTGGTTTTGACAATTTCCTTTGCACAGGAGGGAGTACGACCAAAAAACGAGCAAGGTTCCAGGGTAACAAACATAGAAAAGGAGTCTATACCTTGAGGCAAGTTTTTCAAGGCCATCATTTCTGCGTGATCTTTTCCGGGTTCGTTGGTGTGTCCACGTGCGATGATTTCGTGGTCTTTCACTATAACACAACCCACTGGTGGATTAGGAAAGCAATGAGGAATCGCTTTACGCCCTTCTATGATTGCTTCCTGCATAAATTTATTGATTTCTGAAGTAGTCATACTTATGATTTTTGACCGTGCTTTTAGAGATTTTTCCTGATTTACTTTATTTAATAACCAATGTTACGCAAATCACTTACAAATCGGTTTTCTTACCCGAATAGGAAGACCGATTTGTAGTGGGTATAACTGATCACAAAGTATTAATCGATGACCTCAACGGCCTTTCGATAATTTTAGGGGGTAAGTCAGTTTGAAAAAACCACCCATATCTTTATTATTTTCAGGAAGATTTTGAGTTTCTTTTCCTACAGCAAAATGAGTGCTAGGGCTTTTGTTTGAGAAAGGGGAGGTATTCTCTTTTGCAAAAATGCAAAAAAACGACTCGTCCAACAAAAACTATTTATCTTAAATGGATGCTTTGTGCTTCTTTAAGCAATTTGTCATTTGCATTTGTAGGTATGATATACTCATAATTTCCTTTCCCTTTTTTAACTAGTTGCTTTAAGTTTTCATCTTTTTGATTTGCCTTGCCAAAATTAAACACGGACAAATGAATGCCTTGTTGGGCATGTTTCTCTACCATTTTGTAAATGTATGGGGTAATCGGGAATTCACCATCTGTGGCAAGCACAATACGGTTGTTCTTCCCCTTTTTATAATTTTTTCTAACCCATTTGTAGGCTAATTTAAAACCTGCCTTCACATTGGTTTTCCCCTTAGAGCGTAACCGATCAATGACCTGATGAATCTTAACTGAATCACTTGCTGAGGTAGGTTTTAAAGCGATTCTTGCATCTCCTGCATAGATCACAATAGATATGTCATCTTCTGGACGCATCAGGGAAGTCAGGTATTTAAGTGACTGTTTGAGCAATGGCAACTTATTTTTGGACACCATTGAACCCGATACATCCAATAACAACATCAAGTTATTATGAGCAAACCCTTGTAAGGTAGGAGAAGGGGGCGCTTTTTTTGTAACTTGTATCTTCTTGGTAGGTTTGGTTGGTGGGGCTTGTTTTTTGATCACAGGCTGATATTTTTTGAGCATTTCTTCAGTCAATGGTTTCTGTACCTTCATTCGGTTACAATCGCAAGGTTTTTCAGGGTTTTTTATAGATGCTACAACCACCTGAGGTAACTTCACCATTTGTGCTTCTCTTACAAGCTTATACGCAATATTTCCAGGAGTTACCAGTTCATAGCTTCCTTTCCCTTTATGGGCCATTTGTTGCAGCATTTTGTAGTATTTAAGCTGCCGAGCAAAGCTAAATACTGACAATACAACCCCTTGTTTTGCCTGATTACCAATAAGGTCATAGGTTTCAAAATCTAACTTAAACTCTCCATCAGTAGCCAGAATAATTCTATTGTTCTTACTGGTGTGGTAGTTTTTTTGTATCCAATCATACGCTACTTTTAAGCCTTGTTGGCCATTGGTACCATTGCGTAATGAGAGCGTGTCTATCGCCTGAAAAATCGTCTGTTTTTTATCCGCTAAGGTAGGGGGCAAAATGAGTTGGGTTTTTTCAGAGAAAACAATGACACTTACCATATCTTCTGGGCGCATGATGCTTGTCAAGTATTTAAAACTATCCTTAAACATGGGCAATGCATCTTTCATCGACAAAGAAACGTCCAGCAATAACATGAAATTGGTAGGAGCCGACCCGGTCATACTAGCCATATTTACCTTAGAAATGTTTCCATTGCAATCACAAGGGACATAATTATGGCTCAACGTATCATAAATAGGAGCCTCGGAGGCATTGTATTTTTGTAATGTCAAGGGATAAGTCCTTTTACCCAAGGCGTTGTATTCGGTTACTACCAAGTTATGTTGCTTGATGAGCTGATTCAAAAAAGTAGTAGATAATACATATTTTCCTGGGGCGCCCTGAAGGTGTGACACCAATTTGGCAAACTTTTGAAGGCGGGCAGCCAACTTTGTATACTTATTCTGGGACAATGAAAGTGCTTGGCGAGCTTGGGCTAAGTTTTCAGTCAAAGATTGGGTCACTGTCAAAGGGTTGAACTTCGGAGTGGATTGATACAGGAAGTTTTGAGTGGCATTTACCAAAAAAGTACCCTCATCAATAGAACCAACTACTGCTTTCAAAAAGGGAGTATTGGGTTGCACCTCTTCATAATTGTTTAAAGCTTTTTGTACAATTGATTGAATTTTGTGCAACTGCTGCCTGATGTGGTCATATATTGAGGTGTAATGGTTCAGCATTTTGAGGATGGTGGCATAATTATCTAGCATATAGCCTTTGGAACGAATGTGTGAGTACAGTTGCTGACTGGCCACTTCTCGCTTTCTTAATTTTTTTACCAAACCTTGGGTAGCTTCATAAAGCGAAGCCTGATACGTTTTGGGCAGGTACCATCGTTTTAAATTGGCCTGATTTATAATAGTGCGTGGATACGTGTGTTTTTCCACCAGGTTTGTCAAAAACAAATGGGGCAATTTCAGTACTAGTTTCTGGTTTTGAGTGAGTTCATATTGAGGATTTCTTTGTAATTCTTTTTTCAGAAAAAGGGACAAATTAACGTATTGAAAAACCAGTTTATCTTCCTTAATGAACTGATTACTTTTTTGATTAATGGTATTTACGAGGTGAATATAAGCATTAAAAGCATGCAGTGTTTGAGGAGTTAGTTTGGTCTTATTTTGTGCCTGAACATTGGCTGCAAGTATGCAGCATAAACATAAATAAAGAAATCTCATGATATGGAAAAGGTTAGTAGGTATAATCCTGGTTAGTTGATCATTTGCAAAGCTAAGATAAAGTAGATTAAAAAAAGTCTCAAAAAAATGTCCTGAGACATTTTTAGATATACCAAGGGCGTTTTTTAAGACTTTTTTGGGTTAAGGTTCTGTTAATCAATTGCTTATGATGATGAATTGTAAGAGGCTCAGTAATTGTTTTTCCAATATTGAGACGCATTTAGTTGTACACTTTGTTCAGGATAGCCTGTTTCAGGATATCAGCAATCAGGTCGCTGCGCAAGGCATTCAGTTTTTAGCATCCGGTTATTTAAAAAAAAACTTTGTGATAGGGGAGATGAAGCAAAGCCTCATGCTACTGTTTATTTTTTCAATTGTTTCCAATGGCTTAAGTCTTGTTTAAAGTTGGTGGCTCCCTTGAACATATCTTTCATAGTATATACCTTGCTCACATCCCATTTGCCAAGGGGTTGATTAAATGATTTTGCTCCCTCAAACATGGCATCCATGTCGGTTACTTGGCTGGTGTTCCAAGACCCAATAGGTTGGTTAAAAGACAAAGCATACGTGCGGAAAGTCGGGTTAAACATATCAGCCATGTTAGTTACTTTATCAGTGTTCCATTTTCCAATGGATTGATTAAATGATTGTGCCCCACTGAACATTCCACTCATATCAGTGACATGGCAGGTATTCCAATCTTCAATAGGTTGATTGAAAGACTTAGCATTGGCGAACATATAGGTCATATTGGTTACATTGTTGGTATTCCATCCACCAATAGGTTGATTGAAAGCTGTTGCCCTACCAAACATCCTATTCATATCCGTCACGTTTTGGGTGTCCCATCCACCAATGGGCTGGTTAAAGGCTTCTGCCCTGGTAAACATCCCACTCATCTTGACCACCTTGCTGGTATTCCAATCTCCAATAGGTTGATTGAACGACCTGGCTTCATTGAACATACACTTCATATTGGTAACATTACTCGTATTCCAAGTTCCAATGGGTTGATTAAAAGCTTTTGCGTCAGAAAACAACCTATACATATTGGTTACTTGCTCAGTATTCCAAGTTCCAATGGGTTGGTTGAAAGCTGCCGCCCCATGAAACATCCCACTCATATTAGTAACATTATGGGTATCCCATTTTCCAATGGGTTGGTTGAACAGATATACCCAATAAAACATATAACTCATATCGGTCACGTTCTGGGTGTTCCATTTTCCAATGGGTTGGTCGAATGAAAGTGCCCAATAGAACATCTCTTTCATGGTGGTTACCCTACTGGTGTCCCATTCCCCAATGGGTTGGTTAAAGGATTCTGCTTCAAAGAACATCCCACTCATATCAACTACATTGCAGGTATTCCATTTTCCAATAGGTTGGTTGAAAGCCTTTGCTTGCCAGAACATCCTATTCATATCCTTCACGTTTTGAGTATTCCATCCACCAATGGGTTGGTTGAAGACCTTTGCGTTCCAGAACATTCCGCCCATATGAGTTACCTGATGGGTATCCCACATTTCAATAGGTTGGTTAAACGAAGTCGCATTCGCAAACATTCCTCCCATATCAACTACCTGATGGGTATCCCAATCTCCAATAGGTTGGTTGAACGAGTCTGCAAAAGCGAACATACTCGACATATCCGTTACTTGGCTGGTGTTCCAATGACCAATTTTATTGTTAAATTTTGTGCAAAAAGCAAACATAAATCCCATAGACCTTACCTGACTGAGGTCTGGGGCATCGGTAGCTTTACAGACCATATTTGCATAGCCCATAAAAGATTTTTTCATAGAGGTCCAGGCAATGTCACCCCATTGTTGTATGGTGATAAGTTTGAGTTTATCACCTCTATTGTCAAATTGTATTTGTTGTAAATGGCCACTGATACTGATTTTGTAAATACCAGGTTTGGGGAAACTAATCGTAGTAGTATCCTTTCCTTGTACTCGCCCTTGATTAGTAGAGTCACCTACTGCTTGCCAGACAATAGAATAAGCGCCTTTTCCAGGAATGGTAATTTGATTATTCTTAGATATGCCAGCATTGTCAGTCTTCCAAGTGGTGATAAATTGAGCTTGGACGGTAAAACTGAGGGTAAATAGATATCCTATCATCAGAAGGCAAGATGAACTAATAAGCGTTTGAGAATGCATACTTAACATATTTTACTTGCTAATAAATCTTCTATACAAATTGAAATAACAGCACTAGAGAAAGTTTGCGAAATAAATGAAGTTACAATAAGCTAGATAACATCCTGATTATAAATTACCGTTTGGTATTTTTTAACCAAAAGAAAGCGCACTACCCTTGTCAGGTAAGCTTTATTTTGGTTAGAACAGTGCTTGTTTCTATTGTGATCCCTATTCAATTCCTTTCAAGTTTTAAGAATCCATCAGGTTGATTGAGACCTTGGGGAACCAAGTCAAGCCTGTTGGCCTCTTCTACTGTGATGGGGTCCAACACGATTAAAGAAGGAATTTCGAGCAATCTAATGCGGTTTTCTGGGTGATGTTGGTAAGTTTCAAAAGCTATTTTACAGCCTTTTCTCTTCAATTTTTCACCGAGTACATAAAAATCTCTGATCAATGCATCTTTTATGGAGCAAATGTAGATTCCATGTTTTTCTTGATAAATAAAAATCAAATGATCTTCGAGCCATTCCAACAATAAACAATGACACCCAAACACTGGATTAGAGGTTTTCGGCGCCCAGCTAAACTTTCTTACTTGTTTTCTTGCTGGTTCTTTTCTTGGTTGTTCTTTTTCTGGTTGTACGATTCGTAGCAAATAATTGTCCTGATCGCTTGACTGAAACCACGCAATATTGTTACCCTCAATGGCCACATCCGCTTCGTAAATGTGATATTCATCCTGAGACGAATTCCATTTGAGCAGTTGCCAAGCGCTATTTTTGAATGTTTCGTGATCAATGCGAGGCTTCAAACCTTCTGACTTGAGTATGGCAATTACTGGAGAGTACTTTGACATGTAATTATTGGCTATGATTCGTGTTGCAATGGTTTACTTAAGAATGTTATGGGTTATACGCCTTATTTCTGGCGGCCTATTTGTTGATGCCTATTTTCAGAGTATCAGTAATCTGGTAAACTCCTCTGATAGTCATTTTTTAGCCGTTATTAACTTGTAGCCTAAATATATTGTTGTTTTAAAAACTGACTTGTGATAGAAGAGTCACAGTAACTATACTACTCTTTACTTTTTCAATTGCTTCCAATGACTCAGGTCTTGTTTAAAGTTGGTTGCCCCTTTGAACATATCAGTCATCTTTTTGACCTTGCTGATATTCCATTTTTGAATAGGTTGGTTGAATGCAGTAGCTCCTGAAAACATCTTGTTCATCTTGGTGACTTGGCTCGTATTCCACCCGCCAATGGATTGATTAAAGGCAATCGCTTCCCGAAACATTCCTGTCATATCAAATACTTGACTCGTGTTCCACCCACCAATGGGTTGGTTAAATAGCTTGGCCTTGAAAAACATTTCTCGCATTCTACCAACCTTGTGCGTGTTCCATTGTCCAATGGGTTGGTTAAATGATTTTGCGTTATAAAACATCCTATCCATACGAAATACCTCGCTCGTATTCCACTCCCCAATGGGTTGATTAAAAGAGGTAGCTCCTCTAAACATTTCACTCATAATAACTACCTCACTCGTATTCCACTCCCCGATGGATTGATTAAAAGATGTAGCTCCTCTAAACATTCCATTCATGACCATTATCTGGCTGGTATTCCAATGGCCAATTTTTCCATTAAATCGGGTACAGCCACTAAACATCTCTCCCAGTGAGGTTAACTGGCTCAGATTAGGAGCGTCTTTAGCTACACAATCCATATTATAGCATCCTTTGAAAGCCTGTGACATATCAGTCCATACAACATTGCCCCATTGTTCAATCGTTAGTAGCTTCGCCTTATCTCCTTGGTCAGCAAACCGAATTTGCTTGAGTTGTCCAGTAATACTTATTTGGTAAGTACCAGCTTTGGGAAACGTAACTGTGGTGGCATCCTTGCCTTGAGCTGAGCCTTTGTTGGCTGAATTGCCTACTTCTTTCCAGGCAATCTGATAGGTCCCTTTGGCAGGGATGGTAATTTGATTGCGGTTGGATTTTCCTGGATTGTCGGTTTTCCAGGTGGTGATAAATTGGGCATAGCTGGCATAGCTAAAAGTAACCATAAAGCCAAATACCAATAGTAAGTAACGGTAGATTTGAGCATTAAAGTAGTTTGTCATATCAGTTTATTTTTTCAATGGTTTTCAGTGATCGTATATTTGTT
>CALDJV010000455.1 GCA_937899305.1 uncultured Cytophagaceae bacterium | reverse complement strand
AATTATTTAAGAAACAATTAGATCAATAATACTTTTACCAAGTTTTCAAAATATTCTAATTTTTTAAGTTGCTTTATTTCTTTGGGTAGAGATTTTAATTGATTGTTATTGCAGCGGAGCCACTCCAGCTTTTTCAACTTCTGAATTTCTTTCAATAAAGTAGTCAATTGATTGTAAGAACAGTTTAAGTATTGTAACTTTTTTAATTGTCCAATTTGCTGAGGTAAAGTGGTCAATTGGTTATCAGCGCAATCCAAGTCTTTCAAGTTACTAAGTTTCTCTATTTCAGGAGGTAAAGCGGTCAACTGGTTAGCGGCGCAATTCAGGCTTTCTAATCTTTTCAATTGCCCGATTTGTTGGGTTAAAGCCGTTAAGCGATTATTAGAGCAATTGAACTTTTTTAATTTACGAAGTTTGCCAATTGTGGTAGGTAAAGTCGTCAATCGATTTTTGGCATAATTTAGTTTTTTTAAACCTACAAGTTGGCCAATTTCTTTAGGGATGTGGGTCAGTTGATTATTAGAGCAATCTAAATTCGTCAATTTTTTTAGTTGACCAATTTCTTTAGGCAAAACCGTCAATTGATTCCCAGCACACAGCAGTTCTTCCAGGTGAGTGAGTTGGCCAATTTCTTTGGGTAGTTTTCGTAATGGTTTTTTAGAATCATCTACCGAGAAAAGCGTCACTACACGCTCACCCTCGTCTTCTTGGAGTACGGTATAGAGGTAGCTATTTTTATCTTTGTTAGGTAAATAGCTGAGGTTAAGAATTTTTAGGTTTTTTAGGGTTGCAATTTCTTTAGGTAGTTCTTCAATCCCTTCATTGGTGAGGCTAAGATAGTGGACTTCCAGAGGGTTGTCGAGGGCCTGTTTCAAATTATTGTACCACAAATATTTTTGTTTTTTGAAATTGGCCAAGGCTTTGAGAGAGGCCTTGTATAGAGAAGTATTTTTATCCAAATTGTCAAAGTTTGCTCCTTGTTTGATCAGATAAGCGGTGATGACATCGTATTTATAATTCAGAGACCACTGTAGAGGATACCAACCACAAAAACAACCACTAGAAGCGTCCCATTCTTGGGCATTCACTGGGGTTTTAAGCTCCTCAATGAGATACTTGACCACATCTAACTTGTTTTCCCCTACTGCTATTGCTAGTATACTTCCATAATAGCAGCCTGACCCACAGGAGATGGCGGCCTTTTGAGTGGTATAGTTTACCCCCTTCGAGACAAGGTATTTTATGAGAGGCAAATCACCTTTGAGAATGGCCCACCAAAATAAAGGGGTGTTGTTAGCATCTTTAACATTCACCTTGGCCCCGGCGGTAATAGCTTTTTGAGTTTCTGCCAGTTGATTGTTTTTGACTGCTTGCCATAGTGCGTCATCTGCGGTTTGACCAAAACCCAAAAAAGGAATAAACCAGACAAAGATTATGAAAGTAAGTTTTTTCATCAGCTTATTGTTATGTATTGAAATGTTTGAACTGCTCGCTGTAGAGAGTAAATAGGGGAGGCGAGTCGTTTACAAAAATAAGCTAATTCATTTGAACAAGACATTGAGGCCAATGACTTTATTTTTTCATTTCGGCAATTTTTTCAAAATTATAGATTTTATCAGCAAATATCAGGTAAGTACGAGTAGTTATCCCGCACTTACCTTGGGTAAATATTATAATCCCAACTCATAATCGATGTAAGTCTGTAAATCCTTATCACCTCGACCCGATAAGTTGATGACCACGACTTCTTTAGGGTCAAACTTTCTTTGTTCGAGTATCGCCAAAGCATGGGCGGTTTCTATGGCAGGTATGATGCCCTCAGTGCGGCAAAGCAACTTTCCGGCTTGCATGGCATCGTCATCAGTAACACTCATAAACTCGGCTCGACCACTGGCAAATAAATGGGCGTGAGCCGGGCCAATTCCTGGATAATCCAAGCCTGCGGAAATAGAATAAGGTTCTACTACCTGACCATCGGGAGTTTGCATCAACAAGGTTTTGCTACCGTGCAATACCCCCGGCTTGCCCAAATAAGTAGTAGCGGCCGATTCTCCTGAGTCAACCCCTTTGCCGGCGGCTTCTACCGCAATCAAATTTACATTCTTGGCATCCAGATAATGATAAAAAGCGCCCATGGCATTGCTACCCCCTCCCACACAAGCAATGACGTGATGGGGATTTTCAGAACCAGTTTTTTCTTTCAATTGGGCCTTCATTTCTTCACTGATGACTGACTGGAAACGAGCCACCATATCGGGATAGGGGTGAGGACCCACCACCGAACCAATGATGTAGTGCGTATCTGTTGGATGGTTGATCCAGTGGCGCATGGCTTCGTTGGTAGCGTCTTTGAGGGTTTGGCTTCCACTAGTAGCAGGTATTACTTGGGCACCTAACAAACGCATGCGCTCGACATTGGGGCGCTGACGCTCCATGTCAATTTTACCCATGTACACAATACATTCGATATTCATCAAGGCACACACGGTAGCGGTTGCCACCCCGTGTTGTCCGGCTCCGGTTTCGGCAATGATTTTTTCTTTGCCCAGGCGTTTGGCCAACAAAATCTGTCCAATGGTATTGTTGATTTTATGAGCCCCGGTATGATTCAAATCCTCACGTTTCAAGTATACCTGGGTATTGTACCGCTCCGACATGCGCTTGGCAAAATACAAAGGGGTAGGACGCCCCACGTAGTCGCGGAGCAATTGATTGAATTCTTCCTGAAACTCTGGAGAATGGATGATATCCAAATAACGAGTCTTGAGTTCCTCGATGTTAGGATATAGAATTTCGGGTATGTAAGCTCCCCCAAACTCGCCGTAATATCCACGTGGGTTTACTTGGTAGCTTTGGCTGTATGTAATCGTCTTTTCAATCATTTTTGACATCAATGTGGGGTGACGCAAATACACGTACCCAGAGTTAAATAATTAAAGCAAAATGCTTCATTGATAGCTGATCAGTGATAGACTATGAAATCAAGCTTTTCAACGTTTTTAGTTTGTTTACATCCTTCAATGCAGGTGCCATTTCAAACTTGCTGTTGACATCTATAGCATGTACATTGAGCCGATGCGTAGTAATAAAACTTTGTAAATCCTGAAGGTTTTCCAGACCAAGGCCTCCACTCATAAAAAGTGGCAGTTCATTGTCATACGTTTTCAGAATATCCCAATTGAATACCACACCATTGCCTCCGTAATCCTTTCCTTTGGTGTCAAACAAAAAGAAGTCGCAATGAGGCTTGTAAGGAGCCAGTATTGTAAAATCAAAATCATCGGCTACCCTAAAAACCTTTACCAGTTGCAAGTCAGGCAACTGACTTTTAAGCTGTTGACAAAATTCAGGGCTTTCATCACCGTGGAGTTGAGCCAGTGCCAACTGATACCGTTGGGCTTTGGCAACGATGTATTCCTGACTGTGATTGACAAATACCCCTACTTTAAGAGGAGGTTCGGCTTGAAGTGATTCAGGCAACTCAAAATCTTCGCCCACATAACGGGCTGATTTTTCAAAAAATATCAATCCCAAGTAATCAGGTTGTACGGCCAGGACCTCCGCAATATTTTCGGGGGATCGCATCCCACAAACTTTTAAATGCATCCTTATAAAATGGCTTCTGGGTTGAGTAATCGCTCAATTTGCTGGATGAGTTCGGCACAAGCTGCTCCGGGATCGGGCGTTTTCATGAACGTTTCTCCAATCAGAAAGCCCTGATACCCTGCTTTATGCAGTTGAATAATGTCTTCTGGAGTTCGAAGTCCGCTTTCCGAAATTTTCACAAAATCAGCTGGGATTTTATCAATCAGATCAAGCGAGTTTTGAATACTCACCTCAAAAGTTTTAAGGTTACGATTGTTGACTCCCACGATAGACACGTAGCGGTTGAGATGGCTATCTAATTCTTCCTCACTATGTACTTCCATCAATACATCTAGTCCCAATTCTTGCGCTGCTTGTGCCAAATCCTTCAATTGGGTTGGCTCCAGACAGGCCGCAATCAAAAGGATTACATCGGCCCCAATGGCCTTGGCCTCTACAATTTGGTAAGGATCAATGATAAACTCCTTGCGTAATACTGGAACTTCAGTATGCTGACGCAACATAATCAAATCGTGATTGGAACCTCCAAAAGCCACCATGTCGGTGAGTACCGATACCCCAGTTGCCCCCGCTTTTTGATACCCACTGGCTACTTGGATAGGAGTTACTTTAGAGTTGATTTCTCCTCGAGAAGGAGAGCGTCGTTTGAACTCCGCAATAATTGAAGGAGCACTATGGTCATAAATGCGTTTTTTGAGCGAGAGCGTTTTTCGTTTGAATAAAGGACTGGTTTCCAGCTCTTTCACTGGGGTATTGCGTTTGGCGCCCGCTACTTCGGTTTTTTTTCGTTGAACTATTTCTTCTAACTTATTCATTTTTTCTTTTTTAGTTGATAGACCACAGTTTTGTCAGAACAATTTAGGGAGGCTATTTATTGGATACTCCCTTCACTACTATCGACAATGGACTGTCTACCAATTCGGTTTCCTTAAGAAAAAATTATTTACTGTTCATTTAGACCTGACAGGTTTCAAAAACCTATCAGGTCTGGATATGACGTTAAGGAAACAGTAGTGAACTGTCGACTATGGACTCATCATGTTTCTTAATTTTTTACTTCCATTGCTTCGCCACTCAAGGCCAAAAACTTTTCAAAAGTAGCCAATGCTTTGCCTGATTCCAGGTTTTCTTTAGCCAATGCAATGGCATCTTGAATCGTTGTTTCAGGACGAGCAGTATGAATGGCCATTCCAGCATTGGCGCACACTACCTCTTGTTGTGCTTGAGTACACTCATTTTTCAATACACTCTCAAAAATTTTGGCTGACTCAGCCACGGTATCCCCTCCAAACAATTGTTCTGGGCGATAAGTGTTCAAGCCCAAATCCTCCGGAGTAAACAATTGCTCTCGCTGATTGGCATAAGTTTTTACCCTTCCAGTAAGCGATACCTCATCGTAGCCATCCAGGGAGTGAACAATCCGAAAGTTCTTGTCTAGTTTTTGGTACAAATAAGCATACAAGCGGGCCAGCTCGAGACTAAAGACTCCCACCAACTGGTTTTTGGGAAAAGCAGGGTTTACCATGGGCCCTAGCATATTAAAAAATGTTTTGATCCCTAGGTCTTTACGAATAGGAGCTACGTTTTTCATGGCAGGGTGAAACAAGGGCGCGTGTAGAAAACAAATGTGAGTTTCCTCGATTTGCTTGCGTAACTTGTCAATGTCGTTGGTAAATTTTACCCCAAAATACTCTAGTACTGTCGAGGACCCTGATACTGAAGATACTCCATGGTTTCCGTGTTTGGCTACATGTACCCCGCTAGCTGCGGTTACAAAAGAGGCCAGCGTAGATACATTGAAGGTGTTTTTACCGTCGCCTCCCGTACCACACAAGTCAATAGGGCTAAACTCTTCCAGATGTACTGGGATGCATAGATTGAGCATGGCTTCTCTAAAACCCTCGAGTTCTTCCACACTAATACTACGCATAATGTATACGGTGAGAAAAGCCGCAATCTGAGAATGATTGTATTTGCCTTGGGCAATGTTGGTCAATACTTCTCGGGCTTCCTCTTTGGTGAGTCGTTTATGTTCAAATAAATGGTTAAGTATCGCTTTCATCTCAATGATTGATTATAAATGTTTAATTATAGCAAGTGTTCCTGCTTGCATAAGAGAATTAGAATGAAGTGTTTATAAAGTGCATTTGACTGATAATCAGTAGTTAACAATCAATCATCAAACAAAGAGTGCCTCCCGTTTCTTTACCAAGCTATAATTGGTTGGAGCTTCGGTATTTAACCAGTTGGCCAAAATACGAATGCCTTGCTCAGTTAAAATAGATTCTGGGTGAAACTGGACCCCTTTTACATCATAAGTGGCGTGACGGATCGCCATGACATTGTTTTCCAAGTCTTTCCCAGTTACAATCAATTCCGATGGCAAACTCTCTTCTTTGATTACCCAGGAGTGGTAGTGCCCAATGGCAAATTGAGCAGGAAACCCGTCAAAAAGTGTCTCTTCCTGATCTTGCACCAGGTTTTGAGAAGCAATGCCGTGTAATACAGTGGGGAGGTTGAGCAATTGCGCACCAAATGCTTCGCCAATGGCTTGGTGCCCCAAACAAACACCTAAAATGCTTTTGGTAGCCGCGTAGGTTTTAATAAGGTCGAGTACAATACCCGCTTCTTCGGGAATCCCAGGGCCAGGTGAGAGCAAAATTTTGTCGTATTGTGCTACCGTGGTCAAATCTATTTTGTCGTTACGGTATACATCTGGCTGGTAGCCCAGGTCCCGTATCATGTGTACCAAGTTGTACACAAACGAATCATAATTATCTATTACGAGTATTTTCATTGTATTTCAAGTCCACAGTCCACGGTCGATAGTCCACAGTTTTTCTATCCCGTATATGTGATTTTAATTATTGAATGTTTATTTATAATTACGGGTATTTTATACTGCATTATTATCGGCCGTGGACTGTAGACTGTCGACTTCAGAAGCTGCTTCCACAGCCTTACGCAATGCCCTCAGTTTGTTATTCACTTCTTCTAATTCGCCCTGAGGACTGGATTTAGATACAATTCCCCCACCAGCTTGGTAATACAGGCGATTGTTTTTGCTTAAGAAAGAACGAATCATGATGGCTTGGTTCATATCTCCTCTAAAATTGAGGAAACCAATGGCGCCTCCGTAAAACCCTCGGTTTTGATTTTCGTATTGGTCAATCAATTGAATGGCCTTGTGTTTGGGGGCGCCCGAAAGTGTTCCAGCCGGAAAAGTATCAGCAAACAGTTGAATGCCTGAAGCGTTTTCCTGAATATCGGCGGTTACTTTAGACACCAAGTGAATGAGGTGAGAATAGTATTGAATTTCTTTGAAAGACTCTACCTGAATATTGCCTCCATTGCGGCTGAGGTCGTTGCGAGCCAAATCGACCAGCATTACGTGTTCGGCATTTTCTTTTTCGTCAGCGAAAAGTTTTTTAGCGAGCTTGGCATCGGCTGCGTCATCCCCGGTGCGTTTAATGGTACCTGCAATGGGATGGATGGTAGCTTGTTGGTTACTGACTACCAATTGGGCTTCAGGCGAAGAACCAAAAATTTTGAAACTACCATAGTCAAAATAAAACAAGTAGGGCGAGGGGTTGATAGAACGCAAATGGCGATATACATTGAATTCGTCACCTAAGAAACTCTGCGAAAACTGCCGAGACAAAACCACCTGAAAAACGTCGCCTCGTTGACAGTGGTGGATGCCTTTTTCTACCATTTCGCGGTATTCGTCGTCGTTGATATTGGAGGTCTCTTGGCCAATGATTTGAAAGTCGTAAGAAGGGAAATTGTTGCTGCGGATGAGGTTGACTACCTCGTTGAGCTCGTCTTCGGTAGTGGCTTGGGGGGCGCCTTCAAAATAGTGTTGGAAAATGTAGAGCTCGTTTTTGAAATGGTTAATCGCGATGACATATTGGTAAGTTTGGTAGAGAATGTCAGGGATTTGGCGGGTATCGTTTTGGAAAGTTTTAAAATCTACGTCTTCAAAGTAGCGGATGGAGTCAAACGAGGTATAACCAAACATGCCATTGTAGATAAAATCAAACGGGAGCTTTTCGGACTCAAACTGACTGGCAAAATCTTCAAAGTGAGCGACTACGTTTTTGCCCGCTTGCCCGTTGTCTTTACTTTGCCCTCGGGGCCCTACCTCAACAGTTCGCTGGGTAGCATCAGGGTACGACATTTTCACTTGCCCTGGCTGTACTTCAAATCGGGCAATCGGCTGAAAACAAATGTAAGAGAAACTATTGTCGGCTCCGTGATAATCAGAGCTTTCCAGTAGCAAAGCATTGGCAAACTGATCGCGCAATTTGAGGTAAATGCTTACCGGAGTTAAGGTATCAGCCAATAACTTCCGGTAACGTGTTTTCAAGGAGTACTTCTTCATCGGTTTATTGTTATGCTTTTTAGTTCTATTGTGGTACTGTTGCATTGTTCAATGCATCAGGCAATCGGCAAAGTGGAGCCAAACAAAAAAAGGCTTCCTGCGAACAGAAAGCCTTTTGTTAATCCTTGGGATTGTATTATATTTTTAAGTTACACCCCCATAGTAAAGCCATTCGCAGAAGAGAAGTCTCTTTTGCGCCACCACCAACCTGGAGTATGTAAATTTACTTGATTCATATTTTGATAGAACTTTTTTGAGTTTTATTTGACAACAGCAAACGTAACGAAGCATTTTGGAAAATGCAAACGTTTGGCCAAAGAAAATTTGTTAGCGTTTTGTTAAGGTGCTGATTATTAGTTTTTTATTGCTGCATTGTTTTATTGTTACATTGTTCCGCTTCGCTTATGGCTATATGGTTAAATGGCTGCGCGAGGCGACATAGAAATTATTGATTTTTAGTTGTTGATGATTGATTGTTCCGCCTTCGGCTCATTGTTTTATGGTTAAATGGCTGGGCGAAGCGATGATTAGATTCTTGTTTTCGCAAATATGATAATAAGTATATTGTTCCGCCTACGGCTGATTGTTTTATTGTTAAATGGTTGCGCAAAGCGACGCAAAACTATGGACTATCGACCAATGCTGTTTCCTTAACACTACTCGAGTCCATATGGCGAGTAACGTTTCCCCCGTTTGGGGGAATTAAAGGGGGCTTTCGTGGATTACCACTACATACCTAAATCCTTAAGGAAACAGCATTGGACTATCGACCGTGGACTATGGACTAAAGAAAACTACGGACTACGGACCGTCGACTGTGGACTAAAGAAAACTCCCAACTACGATCTACCAACTCCTAACTAAAAAACTACTTCACACACTTATAAACCACAAACTTTTTATGTTCGGCAACTACTTCAACCGAAGGGAAAATACGTTGTAAGTGTACTTTGTAGTTTAAATGGGTGTTACCCACAATTTGCAAGCTTCCCCCTTTTTTTAGGCAACGGAAACAGGTCCTAAACAAGGCCAAGGTGATCTGGATATTGACCTCATATTCAAAATGAAAAGGCGGGTTGGTGACAATCAAATCAAAAGTACCTTCATCAAAAAGTGATAAATCGTTGGTTAAATGATGATGTACATTGGCACCTTGAACATTTAGTTTTGCCGATGCAACCGCAAGGTGGGCATCATCCATCAAATGAATCTCTGCATCAGGTAATTGTTTGCGTATTTCGTTGGCGATGATGCCATTACCGGCTCCCAAATCCAGTATTGTTTGATCGGTTTCTTTGATATCGATGTGTTCCAAAAAAAACTGGGTGGCATAATCAATGTGGTCGCTGGAAAACACCCCTGGGTATTGCTTATACGCTTGCTCGTTGTATTTCAACGAAGTAATCATTTCTTTTTTTGCGGTTTTTTTCTTTTGGTTGAGTACCAGCAACCGTGCTTTTTTGAGTGCTTTACTTTGATCTACTACCTCAAAATATTCCTGAGCAATTTCTAATAATCGAGGGCTAAAGTGGCGGGTCATAAATGCACAAACCACGCGAACATCATCAGTAGAATGATGTACAATTTGCTCAAGAAAAAACTGAAACAATCCCAGTGATTTGGGTATTTTCATCAAAGCCAAATCCAACTTTTTTTCAAAAGAAGAGAGTGGGTTGGCAAAATTGACCAAAGAAACGTGATTGGCTTCCAGGTTGGCCATTAAATTGGCCTGGATGGCCTTTTCCTGACTGTAATGGGTAAGTACGGTAGTAGGATGAAATGAATGTAGGTGACAAGTCAAAAAACCAAATCGGTCGTTGTAAATGCCCAAATGAGTAGGCTTTTTATCTAACTCGTCAAATGTTTTCAATAGATACTCATCAGCCGCACTCCAGGGTCTCAAAGACTTGTCTTGTGATAAATCGTACCTTTTAATATTGTATTGCTTCTTCTGACTATCCATATCAAACCTTCAACAATTGGTGTTTTGGTACAAAGCTAGGGCGAGTAATAGTCAAATCAAAGCAGGTTCCTTAATACTTTCCTTTCTTGTTCTTCAGGTCTTTTATTTCAGTAGGTTTGTTTTTTCCACGATGATTAGGGTTACTATTTGAACGATGGTGTTCGGTTTTGACCAAGTCAAATGAACGACTTTTAGCGTCGTATTTGAAATATTTGATATAACTGGAGGATTGGCAATGGGCATATAACGTCGTTTCGGTAGAAACAACAAACTCATCATCTACTACGAGACCTATCTGCTTCGAGAGCATACGGTTATATTCCAGTTGCTGGGTGTTGGGGTTAAAAATAAAGCATTCAAACATCCCAGAGCGACAACCCCTATATTCTTTTCTAAGTTTTAAGTCCATAAAGCCATCGTGGTTAAAATCAACTACAAAATCGTTGGGATGCATTCTAGTAGGTTTCAAGTCTAAGTTCTTGAGTTCCTGTAAGATCTGGTCGCCCTTTTTGAGCACAATGCGCTTGATGTTGATTTTGTAAGCGCCATACTTGTTGACATATTCTCCGTCAAAAATGATGTCCAAGCCATTCAATTTTGCCTTGATGGCAGTTTGTTGATTGATTTCTTCAAATTTTTGGCTATACGCTTGTTGGCCAAAAATGATGATCAAAGCAATGAATACGAGAGAAAAGGAGGTACGTTTCATAGTAAAATAATGAAAGAGTTGTAGTGTAGTGTGCGTTACAATCATAGGACAGTGGAATTGTAAAAAGGGAGTAGGGGAGGAAGTGTTTTTAGGTAAATGTTGATTTAGATTTATTTACCCTGAGCCTTCAAGCTTTGTTGTAAGACTTAAAGGCTCAGAGTGACAATCGAGATGCTTACTCTAACAATAACAACTCAATTCGCCTATTTTCTTTCGCTTGCCAAGGAGCCGTTTCTTCTTTCCAAAGGGGCTTGCTTTTGCCGTAACCTTTGGCAGTAATGCGTTTAGTATCAATGCCATTGGTGACAAAATATTGTTTGATGGCATTGGCTCGGCGCAGAGAGAGTTGCAAACAAGCCTGGGGGGTACCTACCAAATCGGTATGGCCATAAATGGCCAGTTCAGCTTTTTTATTCTTTTTCAGGTACTTGATAAAGGGTTCCAAATTGGTTTTAAACTTCGATTTAAGGTCAGATTTGTTATACTCAAAGAAAGCAACCGACTGAGGAGGAGCAATGGGGCGTTTCTTTAAATCGTTTTGTTGATACCAATACGTATCCTCATAGTCGTATTTGTCTATTTCGTAGTTTTCTCCAATATGAGTACTGGTGCCCACTGTTTGGGTTTGGCCCAGACCATTGTTGTAGGTGAGTTCAATATCATGTTTGCCTTCGACATTTACTGGTCGATACGTAATCTCATAAAAATTACGGAAAATGCGGGGCAACTCCTCATATACTTTTTTGATCTCATCCTCATTTTCAATGAAATACGTTTTGGCATCAGTCAATTTAGACAGCGCATCCAAGGTTTTATTGTTGACACCATTCCCAAAGGCAATGGTGAAAATACGAATATTATTTTCACGGGCTTTGGCTACCACTTCACTGGCCCGAAAAGCTCGTTGACCAAAATATTGTAAAGAAGAATTTTCTTGCCCATCAGTAAAAAGCAACATGACCCGGTTGTTGGCAGAGCCGTTCAGTGAAATGAGACCTTCATCAGCCCCAGCATACAACGCAGTACTTCCCCCATAGCGAGTAAGTCCATCAAATTTTACCTGATCGGCCTTGGTACCTTTCTTGGTGAGGCGTAGCTCGTTGGCCAAGCGGTGATCAAACTTGACTACCGATACTTTGTCGTCGGGGTGCTTGGTCAAAATAAATTTACGGGTGGCTTTTTCCAACGCTTTAATGTTGCCGGCCATAGACCCACTGTAATCCATGACCAGGGAAATATCATAAGGCTTAGAGATCATTTCGTGAACTTCTTTTACCTTAAAATTTTTGATACGGTAACGCTGTCCATTGACGCTCTCTACCACACTGCGGAAAAACTTACGAGATGCTTTGTAACTCACGTAGGGCGGGGCCAAATTACTGATAAAGTTTCCGCTAGTATCAGTTACCAATACGTACAACTTTACCTCATTAGGAAACTTGGAGCGATCAGTAGCAAAAATATCAAAGTCAATCTTTTGCCCTTTTTTCAAAGTCGTTTTTTTGGCCACATTTTTAATGAATTGACGTTTGATCACCCTCACTTTGAATTTTCTCAAAAACATGTTTTCTCCGTCATCAATCAAAAAACTATAGGTAGTGGTACGTTTTGGTTTGACGGTCATTCGTCCTACTAAAGGCAAACTATCTCCATTAAACACAATGCTTTTCATCCCTTTAGCGTCCCAGCGAATGATAGACTGACTGCCTAAATGAATGATTTCTTTGCCCTTGAAAGTGACTGGAACTACCTTGACTGTGACTCTTTTTAAATCGGTTTTCCCGTTTTTGCGGACAACCCTGATGAGGTAATCTTTGGTACGTTTAGGCTTAATAAAAGAAGTTCCCTCAGTAGGGAGAGTATCGTTCTGAAATACAATGAATTGGGCTTGTTTGAAACGCCACTTGACCGGTACTTTTTCGCCCAGGCTGATTTTACGGGGGGCTCTGAAATATTCATTGTACTTTATCTTTACCGTGTGGGTATCGCGGGCAATTTCACCATAACGGTCTTTAGCTTCCAATACATATTGGGTAGTACTATCGGGCTTCAGGGTGAGGCTTTCTATAGGCTTGAAGGTTTTGTTGAGGCCCTTTATTTTTACTTCTACGGCATCGTATACGCGCCAGTACAAACTGGCTTCTTCGCCTTCGGCAATTTCTCTATCTCCGTCAAATTTTTCTACCACCGCGGAGCGCTTCACTACTTTTACCTGAAATTCTTTAGCTACCTCGTGTTTTTTATTGCGGGCAATCAATTTATACACGGTAGTTTTTGAAGGTTTGACCTTGATTTTTCCTTTGGCAGGTAGGCTACCTTGTACGCCTTCTATTTCTACTGTTTTGGCTTTGGGTACATTCCACGAAAGTGTGACTTCGTCGCCATAATTGACGTAACGACGACCTCTAAAATGCTCTACAGTGGGAGGAGGAGTGCAGGCTTGGGTCATCAATAACATGACAATGAATAGCCCTGAATAATGAATTTTCTGGTTGAACATTTCTCGAGCAGTGTTCCTAAATATTGTCTGATAATACATAAACAAAAGAATTTATATAAGTACGCTTATTGTACTGGATGAATTGTTTTTTAGATTAAAACCAACTTATTTCAAAACCTTATACTCGAGGGAAAGCAAAGAGTGGAGTAATTTTGTGATATCAATAAAATTATAGTTGCGTCTATGGTAAAAAAATACGGGTTTAGTTAAGGGGTAAATGCAGTAAAATTGTTATTTTTATGAGCAATTCTAAATATATATAAACAAAACGGTAAGAAAACTATGTGTGGTCGATTCGGACTGATCAATGACCTGAAAGAAGTAGCACAACATTTAGAGGTTTTTCCTCCTGAACAAAACAATTTTGCCCCCAACTACAATACTTCTCCAGGAGACTATTCTCCGATAATTACCAATCGGCAACCTGATGTGCTGCAATTTTTTCAATTTGGCCTCACGCCTCATTGGGCCAAAAAACGCTTGTATTTGTTGAACGCCCGTGCAGAAGGGGATTTCAATAAAGAGAATGATCCTGGTTATGAGGGAGATTTGGGTATTACTCAAAAACCAGCGTTTAAAAATGCCATTCGTTCCCAGAAGTGTTTGGTGCCAGCTAATTTTTTTATCGAGGGGCCTACCAAAGAAAAACTCAATAAGCCTTATGTGGTATATCTAACCGATCGTAACAAGAAGCCTTTTTGTTTTGCGGGATTGTGGGATACCTGGCACGATCGGGAAAAAAATGTGTTGGTCAATTCCTTCACGATTATTACAACTACCCCCAATGCCTTGTTGAGTCAAATTCCTCACCATCGTTCTCCAGTAATTTTACCTAAAGAAGCCGAAAAACAATGGCTTAGCAATGCCCCCTTAGAGAAAGTATTGCCCTTACTGAGGCCTTATCCAGCTGAACACATGCAGGCATATCCGATTGATCCAGCCATCAAAAATCCCAAGCTCAACAGTCGCACACTCCTCAAGAAAATTGACGATACCTTGTTGACTGGACATCTTTAGTGCGTCCAGTTTGTGGCAAGCTGATTCGGACCAGGCGCATGGTAAAAAGTAGAATAGAAATTAATAGCTAAATTCATCCCTTTGGGGTGGTGTTTCTTCTTTGTATAACCCCAAGTAGAGTCCATCTTCTCGTTCTTCGATTTGGTGAGTCCCTAAAACACGGGTATTCTTTCCTCCCTTTTCTGCCCCCGTTTTCAAACAAAAACGGTAACTATGCCAAGGGCAGATAATCTCACTATAATCATTGAGATGCCCTTGACTAAGCGAAGCGCGCATATGGGTACATTCGTCGTCTATCGCAAAAAAACCTTCTGCAGTGTGGGCTATGCATACTTTTTGGGTACCAATACGGGCTCGTTTGGTTGTGTTTAGGGGTACTTTTTGACCTGCTTCTTCCACACTTTGGAAGAGTTTATACCACTTCAACTGTTTTTTTGCCATGAGTTATTCCTGTTTATAATAGATGGGTAATTCGTAACATGTTCGCCAAATACTGTGAATTATTAT
>CALDJV010000454.1 GCA_937899305.1 uncultured Cytophagaceae bacterium | reverse complement strand
CTGCAAACAAAGGAGTAGCCACTTCATCGATAGATCGCTTTGCTTGTGAAGTTTGAGTGGTATTATTGGCGTTTTTGGTTTCTCCCTGAGAGGTTTGACAAGCAAAAGCGCCCAGGCCAAGCAATAGCAAGCCATACCAAGCCTTGTAATGACGAGCAAAAAACGAGTTCGTAAATGAGATAATTTTCATAATAGATTTGATGACATAATTCCTTCAAAATTACAAATAAGTAGGAATTAGTAATCACTACAGTCGTTTTTTTGGTAAAGGAGGTGGTGCCAACACCTGCATCCGTAAAAACTTTTTGATGGCTCTATTTGAACGAAGAATGAATAATTGCTGGTGTGGTTTCAGGTTTCGGACGCGTTTTAAAATACCTGGCTTTCTGCGGGAATTGAAGAAAAAAATGTAACAGATAAAGTGCCAGTCAAAGCGTTCGTGGCATCCTTCAGTGACATCAGGCCTGGTTTTACGGTAGTATCGCGTAGTACGTTTCAACACTCGATACAAACATACCCAACGCGACCGATCCAGGTAAATAATCGTATCAGCAGCAGCGATTCGGATATCCATCGTACCCCTAAAGTTCCCATCCATAATCCAATGATCTTTTTGGATAAACTGTTCCACTTGAGCTTTCCAGGTAGCTTTATCAGATGCTACCCAGCCTGCTTTCCAATAATGTTGGTCTAGATGGACGAGGGGTAGCCCGGTAATTTGATGTAACTTGAGCGCCAAGGTAGATTTACCTGCGCCACTATTACCAATAATTATAATTTTCTTCATTGGGTTTATCATCAGGTTTGAAATTAAGGCAACAATAGATCAATAAAAAAATACTTGTTCAATTTTCGGTTGCAGGTAGCCATTTATTCCAGGTTCTTTGTAGACAAAAAAACACGCCATGAATTTCAAAGAACTACACCAACAAACTGCTCCTTTATTGATTGCCAATGTGTGGGACGTTCCCAGTGCGCTGGCAGCAGCGTCTCTCCATTTCAAAGCATTGGGTACTTCTAGCGCCGCTATAGCGGCTATGCTGGGCTACTCTGACGGAGAAGGACTGGGTTTTGACGAGCTGAAATACATTGTAAAGCAAATTGTCCAACGAGTAAATACCCCGCTCTCGGTAGATCTGGAAGGAGGCTACAGTAGAGACCCAATAGAAATAGCCGATCACATTCGCCAATTGGCTCACTTAGGGGTAGTAGGGGTAAACCTGGAAGACAGTGTGGTAACAAATGGGGCGCGAACTTTAGAAGAAGCCCATCTTTTTGCCCAAAAACTAAAAACCATCAAAACCCAATTGACTAAAGATCAGATTTCGGTATTTTTGAATGTTAGAACGGACACCTGCTTGCTTAAAATACCTGACTTGATGACGCAGGCTCAAGCCAGAATCAAGCTTTATGAAGCAGCAGGCGCTAATGGTATTTTTGTGCCGGGAATGAAACGTTTAGAAGACATTACTACCTTGGTGCAAGCGACTACCTTGCCGATCAACGTAATGAGTTTGCCCAATTTGCCTGGTTTTGCGGAGTTGCAATCAGTAGGGGTAAAACGAATTAGTATGGGTAACTTTTTGCATCAACACCTTTACCGACAATACGCTCAAACCCTGCAAGAAATTTTATTAGAACAGTCATTTAAAACCATATGCTCGTCATGAAAATCACCGATTCTGCTTTGATCAATACCTATTACGAGGCCTTGTTGGAGCGTAAACCCGAATTTGTAGGCATATTTTACGTGGGAGTCAAAACGACTTCCATCTTTTGCATTGCTACCTGCCGGGCACGCAAACCCAAATTCGAAAATGTAGTCTTCTATGATTCAGTGAAAGACGCCCTAGACAATGGTTTTCGGCCTTGTAAAATTTGCAAACCCACCGAAAATGCGGACGAGGCGCCTGCCCCAGTATTGGCAGCCATTCAGTTGGTGCAAGCCAACCCCAAAGAAAAAGTATCGGATGAGATGCTGCGAGAACAGGGCATTGCCCCCGAAATGGTACGACGTTGGTTCAACAAAAATTATGGGATGACCTTCCAGGCATATCAGCGTATGTATCGAGTCAATACGGCCTATCTGGAATTGAAACAAGGTAAAAACGCCACCGATACCGCCTTCGAGATGGGCTATGAATCATTAAGTGGATTTGGGTATACCTATAAAAAACTGCTGGGAAACTCTCCTCAAAATAGCCTTGAAAACGCCCCCATTTTGATCAATCGGGTGACCACTCCTTTGGGGCCTATGTTTGTAGGAGCTACCAATGAAGGGATCTGTTTATTAGAGTTCACCAATCGCCAACGACTGGAAACCGAACTCAAAGATTTGCAACGATTGCTAAATACCCGGATCATTGCCGGAGAAAACGAGCATATCAAACAAGTGAAAAAGGAACTGGCCGAATATTTTGCCGGAACCCGTAAGACTTTTGACGTAGCCTTACATACCCCAGGAACCGATTTTCAGAATCAGGTTTGGAAAGCCCTAAATACGATCCCTTTTGGAGCCACCGCTACCTATACCCAGCAAGCCGAAAAAATTGATAAGCCATCAGCGGTAAGGGCCGTGGGTACTGCCAATGGAGCCAACCGTATTTCCATCATTATTCCCTGCCACCGGGTAGTGGGTTCCAATGGACAACTGACCGGATATGGGGGAGGGCTGGCCAGAAAACAGTGGTTGATTGATTTTGAGAAAAATGCGGTTTGATAATTGTTTCATGTATTGTTCCGCCTACGGCTCATTGTTGCATTGTTAAATTGTTATATGGCTAAATGGTTGCGCGAAGCGATGATTGTATTCTTATTTTCGCAAATATGATAATAACTAAACTGAGCCTTGGCAAGCTCAGCGAAGCTAATTATGCCGCTTTGCGCTTATTTTTCACTTTACGTTTTACATTTTTCATTTAATTGCTACCAACTACGATCTACTAACTCCTAACTAAAAAAACTCAATACCTAATCAAAATACCCCCCATTGAAAAACCTGCTGAAGTACCCGCCAAAAAGCAAACATCACCTCGTTGAATGCTGCCCTGCTCGACAGCATCTAGTAAGGTAAGTGGGATGGAGGCCGCAATACAATTGCCATATTTATGGAGGGTTTGCTTGACGACCCCTGCTTTGAGCTCATACTGCTTGCTAAAGACGGCCAACCCTAGTTTCGAGGCTTGGTGGGGCACAATGGCATCTACTGTTTGCAGGGTGTAAGGGGTATCTTCAAAAAATCGGTTGATAAATTCGGGCAGCTTTTTTCGGGTAAGCCGTAGCAATTGTTTGCCCTGCATTTTAAAAGAATGCAACTCGGGGTCATAAGGATGATCCTTGAAGAAGTTTTTGTTGCCTCCGCCCTCAATCATGGTCAGGTAAGTCCCTTCCGAATAGGTAAAGTGTTGCCCCTTGAAATAGCAAGCCGAAGCATTTGGATCATAACTCACTATGGCCGCCGCCGCCCCATCCCCAAACAAAGTCAAGGTCTCCCAATTGGCTGGGTTGATTCCTTTTGAAGCTATTTCGGTACTCACAATCAAAATGTTTTGGTAGGCTTGTCCATCCAACAAATGGGCGGCCATATCCAAAGCGGTGACAAAACTCAGGCAAGTACTGTCTATATCGATGGCTGGAACCGGATACTGATGGTTGGTATCCAAAATGGCCTTGATGATACTGGCTTGGTTGGGAATAGGATAATCATAGGTGCCCCCGCCCGAAATCACCATATCTATATCGGCCAGGGTCAGCTGCGCCTTGTCCAAAGCCTGTTGGGCAGCTTTGGCTCCCATCAGCCCATTGTCCTCTGTAGTGGCCAAGTGTCGGTTTTCCACCCCCGAATACTTCATCGACCAACCAGCCGGCAGTCCATACTTCGTTTCTAGTTCCTGAGAAGTCACCGTTTGAGGCAGGTATTTGCCCAAAGCCACGATTTTGATTGGTTTAACCTTGTTCATATTTGATCCTTCTTAATTTATTTCCTTTTTCGTGGTGTTTGACCTTTACTCGGACAATTTCTACTGATGTTACCTGATATTTTGCCAATAATGCCTCGATACTTTGTTTGGCCCGTTCAAAGCTTGCTTCAGTGCCCAAGAGGTACAACTCAAGTAAATTCGGTTGACGTTGCACCAGGGTGTAGTCCTGAATAGCAGCATCGGCAGTGATGATGGCCCTCCTAAAAAAATCAGGGTAAATCTTTACTTGTTGGTTGTTAACCGTTTCAAATAACAATACATCATCTGAGCGGCCTTCAATCTGGGCGATGGCCATCATGGGAGAACCACAGGGACAATGAGCTTTTTCTTGGACAATGTCGTTGAGCTCGTACCTTACAATGGGTTGCGAAGAACGTTTGAGGTCGGTAATGATTGGGTGGAACCTCGTTTTTGAATCATCCAGGTATTTTTTCTCAATCATAAGAAAATCCTCGTTGAAATGTAAGGTACCATGGGCACAAGTATGGGCCAAAAAGCCTTCAGTACATTGGTATACTTCGTGAATCATTTGTCCAAAGGTAGCCTCCAATAAGGCCTTGTCTTCAGCATACAGCACCTCGGCCACTGAAATAATTTTCTGAGGCTGAATCTGCAAATGCCCTTGCTTTATTTCTTTAGCCAACTCGAGTAGCATACTGGGCTGAGCTACCAAAATACTGGGATTGAGTTGATTCAAGCGTTGGACATGGTGCGTCATGGCATCGTACAAATCAAAGAACTCAAAACGCAAAATCCGAGACTTGACCGAACTATACAAATTGCTATTGGCCCTTAAAAAGAAAGCCACCGATCGTTTTTTGAGCGAAAAACCAATGACCCTATCAAGAATAGCCGCTACCCAAAAGGCCCGTTCTTTTTTAGAAGCCAGAAAAATACCTCGATTGCCACTGGTACCCGAAGATAGCCCGACTGTAACCCCCGCAATCTCAGGAGAAAAATCACGCGATTCTTCGGCAGCCAAGGCTACTTGATACGCTTCTTTTACTCGAACTCCTTGGGTATTGAGTTGGTCAAATTGGGCCATAAACGAAGCCTTGTTCATCAATGGATAGTCCAATAAAGGAGTTTCCTGGAGTGATTGAGCGCGATAAAATGGAGTGCGTTGCAATACTTTTTGAAACTTACGCCAGCATTTTTGTTGCAGTTTTTTTAAGGCAGTCCGTGAACGAGGCTTGTGGAAGCGTAGGATCAACCAATACTTGATAATGAGTAGTTTAAAGAACATTCAGATTGAGTTTTGCTTGTATCAAATTGTGGGTTGTTTCAGCGCAATGAGTAGGCACCACGCAAGCCTCAGGATGGGCCTGATGATAACGATGAATCTTATGCAAAGAGTCCTTGAAGTCTCGCCAAGAGTGAAAAAATATTTTTACAATGGGATGGGGCAATACCATTTGTTCATAGGATTTTTTGAGCCAACAAGCATCAGCAATTAAAAAATAAGGCCGTTGTTGGGTCTCGAGCAATACCCCTAGCTGTCCAGCAGCGTGCCCTGGTAAAGGTACCATATACAATGAAGCATCTCCAAACAAATCGTACACGGTGCCCAGTAGGGGATGGTCCACTTGAGGGCAAACTTCATCTACCAAAGTCGTGCGGGTGACCAAGTCAGGTGGTAATAATGATTTGAGCACTCCTTTGCTAAAAGCAAACCTAGAGGAAAGGCCCAGGGTATAATCCAATGCCTGACGAGAAGCATAAAATTGAGCGTTAGGAAAATCCAATAAGCCTCCCACATGATCGGCGTGAAAATGCGTAATGATGATGTGCCGAATATCCAATGGGTTAATTCCTTGGGCCGTAAGTTGGGCTTTTACCGTATCTTTTTCATCAATCTTGGTTTTCACCAATTGGGCATATATTTTACTAGGGTAAGACCGGGTAGCCTCATAAAACCGTGGCGTGTAGCCCGTATCGTACAAAACCCAACCCTTTTCGGGGTGCTCAATCAACCCCCAAAGCGCATGAAACTTGATTTTCTGTTTGCGTCCTCCCCGAATGGCTTCACTTTCTTTGGCCATACAATGTCCAGCATAATTTAAATATAGTTTTACCTGTTTCATTGGCTTGTGGTTTATGACTTGATTTTGCCCTGTTTTTGATACCAAACTACAAATTCTCGAATGGCCTCATCGGTACTTGTCTGAGGAACATAGCCCAGTAGTTTTTTTGCTTTAGAAATATCCAGCGTAAATGACTGACTCAGTGTACCGACTCCATACTTGGTCAGGGTAGGCTCTGGCCCTTGGGTCAGTCGAGCTTTCCATTCCATCCATTGGGCCACCTGAGCAACCAGCCAACGTGGTACCTTTTTAGAAGGTAATTGTTTGCCCATGAGCTCGAGTACCATCCGTATTTTCTCCCACAAATATACTGGATTCCCATTCGTAATGTTGTAGGTTTGGTCAAGACCTGCTTCATTGACTTTCAGACTCAATACGATGGCCTGGGCTACATTGGCTACCGAGGTGAGATCTACCTGATTTTG
>CALDJV010000453.1 GCA_937899305.1 uncultured Cytophagaceae bacterium | reverse complement strand
CAACGGTATCGCTCAAGCAAATAGATGTCAATGAGCAGTTTTTGGATTATCGGAACTTAAATGATAGTCTCAGGCGCATGATGTTGTTTAGTAAAGTAGCCAAATTTGCCAATTATCCGCAACAGTTCTCCTTGCCTTATGATTTCAATCATTTGACCTTTCATTTTACTACCCAAAACCTCAATCAGGCGGATAAAATAAAATACAGCTACAAGATCAACCAACTGGATCATCATTGGAGCACCCCCTCTGAACAGCCGATTGCTGAATATCGTAATTTGCCCTACGGACGTTTTACTCTCAGTGTAAAAGCAGTAGGAAGTTCCCAGGTTTGGAGCAAAACCTTTGAGTACAAGTTCACTATTCGTCCCCCTTGGTGGCATACCTGGTGGTTCAGAGTAGCGTATATTTTGGCAGGGGTATTGGTTATGATGGGTTACGTAAGATGGCGTACTTACAGCCTGAAAAGACGCCAAAAGATACTGGAGCAAACCGTAGAGGTACGTACCAGGGATTTGAAAGAATCAAACGAAGAGTTGCTACAGTTGAGCGAAAATTTGAAAATAAACAAGGAAGAGATTGTAGCATTGAAAGAGAAAGAAAAAGAAATGCTGGAAGAGCAGGTAAAAACTAATGAGAGTGAGTTTTTGCTTACCATGAAGTCGGTTCAAGAGAAATTCAATCAAATACAAAGTATCAAAAATGAATTTTCAAAGGCCTTGAAATCCAACGAAACGAAGCAATTAAAGGCAGTAGAAAAAGAACTACAAAAGTTTCTGAACTCTACCTCTGACATTGATATATTGTCGAGCCGTATAGAGTCAAGGTACCCTGGTATATTGGCCGAATTGAACTCCTTGTTTCCTAACCTGACCCCGAATGAAATCAAACATTGTATCTTAATCAAGCTGAACCTTTCGGTCAAAGAAGCGGCCCAATTGCTGAGTGTATCTACCCACGCGGTAAAAATGGCCCGAAAACGCTTGCGCAAGAAAATGAATATTCCTGAAGAGGTACCTTTGAAAGATTTTTTGCAATCTCCTACCTGTTACATGTCAGAAGATTTAAATGTCAATGAGCCTACCTCAGATTCTCAATGATCATGAAAAGAAGGGAATGAGTGAACTGGTGCATGTACTCTAGTTTTTACATTGGTGTCCTCTTGGTTGTAAGGTAATTAATTGATTTTCAGTTGTTTGTGTTTTTGTTAATTCACACCATGTACCCCTCCTAATTCAATGTGTTCGTCAAAATTTATTGGAGGTGTACCCCTTTTGTACCATATATAAATTTGGTGTGGGTGCCCAAAAGTTGTTAAAATTGCACTAGAATAAATAATTCGCCAAACCAAATTATATTACACTTTTTTTAATTTATGAAGAACCTGAGGTACTCAAATTATTGAATGGCCTCAGTAATAACAGAGGACCAGATAGCATCATCTTCTAGAAATTCAATGGGTGAAAATGATGATACGGTTCGTTTGTTTTCAGGAATAAGTGCTTACAAAGACAACATAAAATGAGTACCACTACCCAAGGTATTCAGATACTGACTAGCCAATTTATTTCTGACCACGCTCTTAGATGAGTGTGGTCTTTTTTGAAAAAGCTGATTGATTAAAAGTAATGCAAAACCCTAATTTGAAATGAAGGATAACAGTCAATAGTGATTAAACTTATGAATTCATTTAGTGTAATATGAATTTAGCGAGCTATGCCATTCGCATAATTATACCCCAATGTAGGCTCCATACATTGGGGTACTTTTTTGTTACCCAAAGTCCCCCTCCTCAATAAAGTACTAAAACATCGAAGTTCTTACACCGAAGGAAATCTCATTGCGATTTGTAGTAGATTGCACACCGTTAGTATTGAGCCTCAAATATTGTTTCATTGGCTGGTAAATAAAACGTTCACTACCCTACTTTTTTCTAGAAACAAATGGGTATCTAGCGCACCATAGCTTGATGTATTTTACTAGTTACAATGACAAGTGAGATCACATACATAAACAAATAAACTACAAATAGTATGTGTATACCAGGCCAAGTGTACAGCATATTAATTTGATGCATAATAAGTGAATGCATGCTTAACAAAGAACTTAATTCCTAATTCACCGAGTAATATTAAATTTATGAAACTAACAATGCAAGTGCTGCCCTTGATGGTCCTCATCATGTCTTTAAGGGCAGACATAGACATGCAGCCGACAAATAACCATCGTGTGGTGGCTGCTGAAATCCAGAGGGGTGATACCCCAAGAAAAGGACCCAAGTTAAACTCAAAAGTGACCAGGTTTGGGTGTTCCGATACTTATGACGAAAAAGGTGGGCTAGTCATCATGGAGATGGAAAATACCACTTCGGACCTGGATTTATGGATCAAGAAAACCGATATGCCTGATTATCGAGGTTCTGGACATTTAGAGTTTACCGGAAACAAAATCACCAGTGGTCCCCCCAAATCTCCCTTAGAATACAAATTTAAGATCAATACTGCAGGAGAGTATCGCTTGTGGCTAAGAGCCCATAAACGATTAGAAACCGATCGCGAAGACCTGAGCAATGACTGTTTTGTAAGGGTGGCCGGAGACTTTACCGAGGGTACTGGAGCCAAAGATGCCCCATTGGATGCTTTGAAAAAGGATACGAAGCTTTTTGGAGGAAAAGCCGAGGAATGGGGAGTGGCTACTCAGCTTGATTTGCCGGGTGGGATTAAAAAAGAGGCAGTTTATACATTCAAGGCGGGTGAAACCTACACCCTGACCATATCAGGTCGATCTAAAAACTTCAATATTGATCGTATGATGTTTTACAAACGAGATCAATTTAAGTATGGAGAGGCACTTAAGGCCATTGATGAAGAAGATGAGTCAGTTTGCTCGGACGGAAGCAGCGCTGGAGGCGGTTCAGGCGGTTCAGGCGGTTCGGGCGGTTCAGGTGGTTCGGGCGGTTCGGGTGGTTCGGGTGGTTCAGGAACCGGTAACAACCCGGCGAATTTATTATCGCTGGTAAAAGCAATGAACATGGTTACACCCAATGGAGATGGAAACAATGATACTTGGCGCATAGACAACGTTACGCTCATAGATAACTACGAAGTGGTGGTGTTTAACAAAGCAGGGCAGGTGGTATTTCGCTCGACTGACTACGCTACTCCTTGGGACGGTACTCAACAAGGTAATCCATTGCCACAAGGGGTGTACTATTATAACTTGATACTCGAGCATGAGGGAGTGAAAGAGAAGAAATCAGGATTTGTAACCTTACTAAGATAACCCATTTGCTTGACAAAATCATGAGAAAATTATTTCAAATACTATACTTTCTGGTGGGGGTGGCTATTCCCTCACTGAGGGCCCAGGTAGCCCCTATTCAAAACCAAGTATACTTTAACCCTTACGTTTATAATGATGCCTGGCTAGGCAAAAGTGAGGAAACTCAATTGTTTGTGGGCGTGAAAAAACAATGGCTGGGAATAGAGAATTCACCATTGGTAGCAACACTTACCTTTGAGAAACCCTTTATGTCGGGTTTTAATGTAGGGCTAAGGTTGGTCAACATATCCGAAGGGCCCATCAATACTTTATCCAATAAGTTTTCGGCAAGTTATCGTTTAGAAACAGGCCTGGACGCACATTTTATTGTAGGGATGTCACTAGGGATGGCTTTTAGTAGTTTTAATGCCGCCATGTTGGATGATCCTGATGACCCAGCCATTGCAGAACAAAACCAAAGTAATTTCCAGTTTGACGGTTCACTGGGTATAGGGTACCAATGGAAAAATCTTTCAGTAGGTGTTGCCATGCCCAATTTTGCTGCACCGCGCCCGTTTGTCAATCTTAGTGGATCCGATCAGGTTACTTTTAGCCCCTGGAACTATTTGATTGGTTCGGTTAGCTTAGATTATGAGCTTGATATGGATTGGACATTTTCGCCTACCTTTATTTATCATTATCAAAAAGACTTTGATGGACAGTTTGAAGGAGGAGTGAGGGCCCAATACCAAAGTAAATATTATTTGGGAGGACTTTATCGTCAAAACGTAGGGCTTACAGTATTGGCAGGTTTAGACCTAAACGAAATGTTTGGATTTCATTACTTGTATAGTTTTTCTAGTGCATCGGCCAATTTACCCAACGACAGCCACGAAATCGTACTGAGAGTGAAGTTTCAGTAAGAGTTTACGTCGAGTACTCAACTTAAAATGACTCAATAGTGAAAAGGCCACCACAGACTTGCTAGTTTGTAGTGGCCTTTTTTGATACAATACTATGCTAAAACCTGCTCAATATGATGTTTGGCATATCCCGCACTGGTGGTCATTCCTTTGCCACCAATACCCGTAGCAATGAATATCTTATTTTCTATGTTGTGTTCAAACACTTCGTTAGGATGCTTGGCATAAAACCCGGCCCAATAATTTTGAATTTTCCAGTTTGGTAAGTGCATGATCCGTTGCGCTTCTTTCAAGATCAAGTCATTGATGTACATATTGAGCCCAAAATCCAGGGTTTCACTTTGATCTACCGAGACGTATTCGTGCGAGTCCCCAATAATGATGGCACCATCGGCTCTTTGCTTGAACAAAATATGAATGCCATATTTTCTAAGTTCATCATTATGATAGGGAGCGTTTTTCAGTTGCTCAAACGAAGGGCAACACTGAAAACTTTCGTAATGACGAATACTAAGCCCGGTTAAGATTGAGCCAGGCATTTGTACCTCTGGCATAGGCTCAGTAGCCATCATGTGAAGCTTGCACAAGCGAATGCCACTTTGAGAAAATACTTCTGGAAACAAAATTTTGAAATCTCGCCCACTGCATACCACGGCTTTGGGGGCAGTATAACGCACCCCTCGAGCATCCCTCAACTCACAAACATTGTTTCGGATCTCACAATCTTTGATCGTAGTCAAGGGGCGATATTCCAGGCCATATGTTTGCGTAAGATGCTCAATGACCCGGTGAATCATTTGGCGGGGCTCAATGGTGATTTCCTGAGGAAACAATAGACCACCAACACAATAATCGGTTTGCACTTGGGGCAGCCTGGCTTTACAAGCTGCCTGAGTTAACAATTGTGCATCGTATCCTTGATCAGTATAAATGGCTTGCATTTCTTTCAAGAGCTGATGTTCCAACTCGTTGGATGCCAAGTAAGTAGAGCCGTTGTTTCTTACCGAAATGTCGGTTTCCTGCTGCAAAGCCTTATAAAGATCCATTCCTTCACGCCCATATTGATGCCACTGGTTCAAATCCATTCCTGAGGGAATCACTTGCCCAAAATTGCGTACCGTCGCTTCATTAGGGGCGTTGTCTTTTTCTACCAACAACACCTTTAAACCTTTCTTGAGGGCAAAATAACTATGAAAAGTACCCAGCGCCCCCGCTCCGACCACTATCAAATCGTAATTTTTCATGAGCAATCAAAACAATTAATTTCCTCTTAATAGATACACCTTGAACAAAGAAGCTTGTGTGCTTAATTTGTTTTCTACCGAGTGAGGAATGGCTCCATTAAAATACAAAGTATCGCCTGGATGTAGCTCTAAAATTTCTTCATCCAGTCCATAGTGAATCGTACCAGTGAGTACATGCAACAGTTCCATGGCATCGGTAGAAGTAGGAGGGCGATAAGTATAAGGAGCTACCTTTACGATATTGGCCCGGATATTTATATTGGCCACCCCTTGCGATATCAAGCTTTCGTAAGTCAAGCCAGGTGAGTCTTCTCTGGTTTCAGATTCTCCCTCTTCATTACGAATCAATATGTAAGGTTCTGGCCCGGTATCATTGACCGGTTTTACCAGTTCTGACATGGGCACACCAAGTGAAATAGAAATGTTGTGTAAGACTGGTAAGGAAGGGATGGTTCGAAAGTTCTCAATCTTAGAGAGTAAGCCGGTGGTAATCCCACTTTTTTCGGCTACATCCTTTAGAGTGAGTTTCTGGTCTTTACGGATTTCTCTGATTTTTTGTCCAACTTTGCCTAGAGCGTCGCTTTTCATAAGTGATTAGAAATTACAAAAGATTGTGTTTTTGATGATGAGTAGCATTAAAAAATAAGTTACTGATTTCGAGTATAGCTCCTTACCACACCGGTTTTGGAAGGTGATCAGAAAATAACGTCAACTCACAGAAATCAATAACTTACGTCATGTACCACGTACTTTAGTAACAATTTTCAAAATAAGTGTTCGATTTAGCCAAAGGCAACGTCTGAATTTCGTTCTATGGTTTTCAGGTGACTTAAATTGAAAACGGATAATTATTGCGTAACTGTTACTAAATGTTGAATGAGATTAAAATCTACTAAAAAGAAGCTGGTCTTCTTCTGCGCATAACCGCAAATATTACGCTTATTTTCTGAAAATGTACGGGTAAAATGGATGATTCATTGAATTATTACGATAATTCGATCAAGTGATGTACTAATAATTAAATTTAGTGAATAAAAGTAAAATATTTTTACCTCC
>CALDJV010000452.1 GCA_937899305.1 uncultured Cytophagaceae bacterium | reverse complement strand
AACAATGAGCCGAAGGCGGAACAATGTAACAATAGAAAAAGACAACAATCAACGAAGCGAAACAATTGAACTAAGGAGTATTGGTTTTTTTGACCTCAGCTCGATAGGTTCCAATCGGCACCCCCTTGTACGATAGAAACGTTTTGGCCAAGTGACTACTATCGGTAAATCCCAGTTCTTGAGCAATTTCCGAAACTGTCAAATTAGTGTATTTGAGTCGGGCTTCTACCAAACTGAGTTTATAGTTGAGAATGTATTTTTTGAAACTAATGCCCATCTCACGTTTAAAAAACTCACCAACATAGTGCTCCGAAAAATAGAAGTTAGATGCCAGCGCTTTTCTCGAAAGCCTGTCTACATCATTGATATGGTGATGAATATAGTTGATAATGTCTTGTATTTTTGACTCGTTACTCTTACTGGTGGTATGATTCAGGTTTCGCGATACAATATTCAATATCGCTTGTAAAGTAGCTTTTATGACAACTTCACTATTGGGGCTTTTATTGTTGTATTCGTTACAAAGTACCGTAAAAAGAGAGTGGAAGCTACTTTCTTCGGCTTTAGATTGCAACTGAATGTGCGTGGTGCGACGGGCACCGTGTAATGTAGTCTCTATTTTGTCGAACCATTCTTTGCGCAGCACTTGACCACTTTTTGAAGAGAATTCGGAGAAGAAATTGCTTAAAAATTTAATAGTAGAAACAGTAGTAGGGGCCTCTATTTCAAAGCTATATTGATCATTAGGGATTAAAACAAATATTTGATTGTCGTTATAAGGAATGTGGTGGTTATTGATTTTGAGTAAACCATTACCTTTTCGAATAAATAAGATCTCGAAAAAGCGGATAGAGGTGTATTTGCAAAAAGGCAAGGTAGTCACTTCTTTAAAGTGTTGAACAGCTACCTGCTCAAAAATAATTCTTGGCATTGTCAGTGATGTCTAGTAGTTAGAGATAAATTCAGTAACTATTGTTTAGATAATGGATAAAACAGACCTAAGATAAAATACGTTTCAAGTTACTGAAAATACTCTTTGATGACAAAAGCCAGGTGCTTGTGCATGGGGGAGATCAAGGCAAGTGTTTAGGTGTAAACAATATTTCTTTGCGTATCTTTTGATGAAACAATGGTGATTCTAAATACCCTGCCTGAAAAGCTTTGAAAGCCCATCAGGCAGCGCATATGTTTTAACATCAACCGCTTACATTTCAACAATCAACCCTTGTTTGGCGGGTATTTTCCCCGAACAAACTGCTGGATGTACTTCCATAAGCCCAGCCAGGCCTTCCACTTTTTTGAATTCTAACCATTGCTTGGTTTTGGCGGCAGTGGTTTTTAAAAAATCAGTAGTCTTTTGATCAAATATTGCCGGACCCCATTCCTTCATGCGTTTTTGTATATGCCCTGGGGCAAAGAAAAATTGACTACGGTCGGTAATGATGCCCTCTTTAGGTTTAGCAGAAGCATTGTCCCAATGAGTGAGCCCAACATTACTAGTAAATTTCATATGGTCTCCCAAGTACTGATGCAGGGCAAGCAATACATTGGCATTGCCCGACATATCTACGATGACGGTCGGGACGTTTTGAACGGTAGTAGCTTGGTCATAAGTCAGGCATTGATCGTACAAGCCTAAGTTTTGCACCATTTCCAGGTTACGGGGCGAAGTAATTCCAATGCATTTAGGCGCTTTTTCGTCGGCCTGGAGGGCATAGGCCAGCCCAATGCTGGTTTTGCTGGAGGCACTCAAAATCAAGACCTGTTCGGCCCCGTACCAATCTTGGTCTTGTAAGGCATCCCAAATACAAAAAGAAGTGAGATGCAAAGGAAAAAGCAACATTCTTTCTCGGTCAAACTCTGGAGAATAACCAGGTTCGGCAAGTACCCGTTGATAGATATTGTACCCAATGGGTAATTTAAGGCGATGGGGAGAACCATCGATAAACCGTTTTTGTGATACTTTGGTGGGGTGTAATTTCAAATGGGTGGCAGGAGGGAAGTAACCATACAAACGATCTCCTACCGGAATTTCTTCCAAGTTAGATTCCACCACTTCGGCAAACCCCCAGACAGGGAGAATACCCCATTCTTGATTAGGATCCTCGGCTGGGGGGAAAAACTTCCAATAACCAATCATGTCGCCAGCCACTGCATAAGTAATATTATTGGCCGTGTAGGCAAATTTTTCAATCTTCACCAATACATCCCCTTCACCTAGAGTCAGGTCAGTAGCTGGAGTAGTTTTAATTCTACCTTCAAAAAATGTCTTTTTCCGAACCTGAAATTGAGGGTTTTTGAGTTCAACAGTTGACTGGGGCGCTATAGTCTTGATGAGCTTTTGCAGGTTCATCATAGCAGGCAAGCCATTGTTTTTGAGTTTATTAAGGATGGCGGTGTGCTTTTCATTGTTTCGATCCCTTTCTTTTACCACTTTCCCAAAGCCATCCAAACGGTTGTTTAAAATCCATTTTCCCAGCTTTTTATCTTGCGACCAGGTAAATTGATTTTGCATCATAGCTGCTGCCATAGGTAGCCAATTGGTATGGTGATTGGGCAGGGGCACCACTTGACAGCGTTTGTTTTTTTCGGCTTCGGTGTCATAGTTGGCTTCTACATAAGCAATGACCGCCGCACTAAAAACGGGTTGATAGGCCCGTACTGTTTGCGGCGTAATGACGTCTCCCTGAAAAATAGGCTTGGTTTCCAAGTTGCTAATGGCACTGGCTGAACAATCTATATGAATGGCATTGGGGTGGGTAGGCATGGTGCCCTGATCCAGCACAATCTGATCTTTATCGAGGCGTTGCACCCGTCCCATTCTTACCACATTTTTAATTTTTTTGAGTGCTTGCCGTTCCATCTGGCTAATGGTAGCTCCGTGAAACATCGTAGGCTGGACATCCTCATAAATACGAACCAGTACCCCTTTTTCCTCCAATTTGGCAAATAAATCGTCCACCGAAGTAGCCTGAGCAATGGCTTCAAACTGATTGGCCATCATTCCAATAGAACTTTCAAAAAAAGCATTGGTAGGTTGGGTGTTTTGGCGATCCAAAAGCCAGGCATCCCGCGAGACAATCCAAGTAATTTTATCCGGGTCTACTTTGTTTTCCAAGAGCCAAATACACGCATCGATGCCAGTTTTGCCTCCTCCAATCACCACAAACCCTTCAGGAGGCGTCGTGATTTTGGGTAAATCGTTGAGTGGCATAAACTGTACACCTTCGGCAATTTCGAAATTGGGGGTATGGGTAGCAGGAACTGTCGTTTTTAGATAGGTGGCATCCACCATTTTCTTTTTTACTTTTACTTCGTATTGTTCACCCGTAATCAACGAAACAAACTGGTGATTTCCCTGATACTCACATAATGGAAAATACTGTACCCGACCCGAAGGCAGGAAGGTATCCTTCATGACCTCATCAAAATAAGCACTGACTTCAGCACCTGAAGCCAGTTCAAACAATCCTTTGTTCAATCCCACTTCGTCGATGCGACCCTTGCTCAATTCTTTAGAACTGACTCCATAAAACTGGGAAGGCTGGTGTAAGGTTACAAAAGGGTAGGCCAGGTTCCAGTGTCCGCCAGGCTTGGCGTATTTGTCTACAATAATGATGGAGGCGTCGGTTTCAGTCAATAGTACATCGGCAAAGGCCATGCCTACCGCTCCACTTCCCACAATGAGGTAATCGGTTTCTAAGGTCATCATTTTTTCAGGATTAGTATTTTTATACTAAAGAATGAAAATAATCTGAGATTTACAAGTGCCAGGTCATTGGGAGAAGCCTGAGAGGGAAGGTGATGCTGTTTTTTGTACATGATGGGAGACTTTCTCGGCTTTATCGTATATTTGAATATGGTGATCAATAATTATTTAAAATTCCTACTTGGAATTGGCCTTTGGGCGAGCTTATGGGCTTGTCAGTCAGGTACCAATGAACAACAAACTACTCATCAAACCAATCAATCTTCTGGTGGTACCTCAAAACGACTGGTAGAAAAACATTCTTCTAAAACTTATCCAGATAGCTTGGTAAAAATACCGGCACCACTCATTGCCGAACTACGGTTACTCAAACATCCTCAAAAAAAACAATCTCAAGCAAAAGTCAACAAACTGGTCGCCCAAATAGAGCAACTGCTTGCCCCTGAGAGCGATAAAGGTGAAAGTACCGCTTCATCAGAAACTTCGGATGCCCATCTCAAGCCGTTGTTTGTCAATTTGGATGAGTCAAAAGAAGAGGAACTGGTTTTACATTTTGGTAGCAATTGGGATCGTTTTTGCCTCATCAAAAAAATAAAAAAACACTGGTATGTATTATTTGATATGTTGGTGACTCGGTTTTATGAGTTCAAACTCTATGATACTTCCCATCAAACTAAAATATTTTCGGTGACCTCTACCCGGGGCTGGGGTTCGGGGTATCACTATAGGGCACGGGTTTTTTTTCGTATTATTGATGAGCAGCTGGTGTATTATGTGACTTTAGGTAGTTTGGGTTATGCCCAATCTTCAGGTTTTATACCAGATGTTGAAGCCGAGGTAGCGCAGGTCACCTTGGAGTACATTGCCATCAAATACAATTACCGCTATTACCCTGATGCACTGTTTGCAGCACGTATCAATGGAAGAATTCCCTTGAAAGATACCATTACCAAGCCAATAGGTAGTTATGACCATCCTTTTTTGGAAGGGAGTGTGGTCATCAAACATCACTGGAATGAGCAAAAAAAACAATATGAAATAAGAAAGGCAACAGATAGAAAATTAGCCGAAGTACTCACTGGTTGTGGTGATCAAAAGACATTTTACGAGGTATTCAAGCCTCAAATCACCCATTTTATGAGTCATCCTCAGCCCTATCCTTTTAACACATTGACCCGTAAAAAATATATAATCTACGATTCGTTAAAGTTTTCAAACAACAGCATTGAGTTTTTCGAGGCCCCTTGCCTACAATTTTATCCAAAAAGAAAGCGATAAATCAAGCGGCCTGCAAACCAGCATTGCGCTTGTCTTGATTGATCATCAGGCCTGAAATATGCGTAACCCAATCAATTGAAGGTAAGAACGCATATCTCGAGCCTGATAAAGTACTTTTAGTCTAGTGGATACACTCGTTGTACTGGCCAAAGGTCATCAAAACCTTTTTTCCACTTCTGAGTGGCCAATTCTTCATCGGTGGCCAAGCAAGCTTCAAGTTCTTGTCTAATCGAGGCTTCGTCCATATCTTGTCCAATAAACACGATTTCATTTTTTCGATCTCCGAATTCGGCATGCCATCCTGCTTCAATGTGTTCTTTGTTTTCTATAAACGGCAGGAACTGAATTCGCTTTTCGTAAGGCATGCTACTCCACCATACTCCAGCACTATCTGACCTCAAAGAACCGCCTGCCTGACTCCATACGAAAGCTTGTTCGGGACGAGAGGCAAGCCAAAACAAACCCTTGCTTCGGATAATGGTGGTTGGAAATTTGTTTTGTATGTACGCCCAAAAACGGCTAGGGTCAAAAGGTTTTTTGCTACGATAAACAAAAGATGCAATGCCATATTCTTCGGTTTCTGGGGTATGTTCCCCTTTATTGAGTTCCTCAATCCAACCCGCACTTTGTTCGGCTTCTTCAAAATCAAAAAGGCCTGTGTTTAAAATTTCTTTGGGTGCTACCTTACTAAAACTAGATTCAATGATGCGTGCGCCAGGATTCAATTTATGAATGGCAGCTTTCAAAGCACCAAGATGTTCTTCAGTCACCAAATCTGTTTTGTTTAGGACAATCACATTGGCAAACTCCACTTGGTCAGTCAACAGATTGACAATGGTGCGATAATCCCCCTCCATGTCGGTCAGGTCTCTATCCATCAATGTTTCAGGGCTTCCAAAATCTTTAAAAAAATTGAAAGCATCTACTACTGTTACCATGGTATCAACATAGCTGAAACGAGAAAGATCAATGCCATTTTCTTCATCTATAAACGAGAAAGTTTGCGCTACTGGTACAGGCTCACTGATGCCCGTACTCTCGATGAGCAAATAGTCAAACCGGTTTTCTTTTGCCAATCGTTCTACTTCAATCATCAAGTCTTCTCTGAGGGTACAGCATATGCAGCCATTGCTCATTTCTACTAACTTTTCCTCGGTACGAGAAAGGGTATTTTCATTTTTTACCAGCTCAGCATCCACATTCACTTCACTCATGTCATTCACAATCACGGCTACTTTCAGGCCTTCTTTATTGTGCAAAATGTGGTTGAGCAAGGTGGTTTTCCCGGCTCCGAGAAAACCGCTCAAAACCGTTACTGGAAGTTTTTTTTCTTTTATCATATGTCTCTGATCTCCTTGAATAATGATATCTATTTACGCGTATAGGGATTGCAATTTACGTATTACAAATGCAACTTTATTGCAAAAATAAACGAATAATCTGCAAACGCAACTTAGTTGCGTTTACTTTAAGTAACGCTTTCAAAATAAGTGTCGAGATTTTAGTGAAATTACTCAAAGCTA
>CALDJV010000451.1 GCA_937899305.1 uncultured Cytophagaceae bacterium | reverse complement strand
CCTGGCTTAAGGCTTTTTATGCCGAATTGGGCACTTACCCGGCCCAGGGTATTGAACAAATCTTACGACAATACCTGCCTCAGGGACAAACCATAGAATCTACCAATGATTTTTTGGCCAAACTGGCCGAGCGCATTGAAGTACCCATTAAGCACTGGATCAAGACTCGGCAAATACAAGATGTACCAGAATTGGTAGAGAAAAAAATAGCCGAAACCCAACCTGGAGGCAATACCAATGGCCACTTTGATCCATTTACTGCCGCCAAACAATCTACTACCTCTATACCACCTGAACTCAAGGGTAAACTGGAAGAATACCTGGGGGCTAGCCTGAGCAGTATTCGCCTCCATACCGGAACTGAAGCCGAAAAGGTATTGGCTCAGAAAAAAGCTCGTGCCCTTACGCTTGGTCAGGACATCTTTTTGGATCTCAAGCAATATTCTCTGGAAAGCCCCAAAGGAATGGCCATTTTGGCTCACGAAATTGTACATGCCATGCAGCAAATGGGAGCTACCTCTATGGACACCAGCAACAACTCCGATGCGCTGGAAGCTGACGCCAATCGCAGTGTGTGGTTCTTGCTGCGTCGTTGGATGCAGTGGGGTAAGGGCTTTGCTGCGGCGGGAGCCAATATGAAATCGGGGTTGAAAGTGGCAAAGTGTAGTAAGGATAAGAAGGAAGAGGTTAAAGAAAATATAGAAGAGAAGCCTAAAACATTAACTGAATTGGCTGAATTGAATAAGTTTAGGTTTAAATCAAATTCATATGGAACTTTTGGGTATAACATGCAACCTCTTGGAGGTGGTTATGGAATGGAATGTGCTGCATCAAGTATTATATTTATGTTGAAGAGTTATGGACTAATTCCCCCTCAAATGACTCGTAAAGACTTTGAAATAATCTTTACTCCTCTTCATGTCCATTATGGTGATAAACAGGCAAAACAAACCAATCAAACCTATACATTTGAGGCACCATCAAGACGAAAGTACACTATCAAACAAAAAGATTTGCTATCACCTATCTATGATCCGAAAGGACCTACAATGATACAAACTGGTATTCCTGTGCCAACAGATAAAAAAAAGCTTCAAAAAGTGCCTCTAACCTGTGCTTTGTTAAGAGGTGCATCAGGTATTCCAGGTTCTCTTCAACCAAATCTAAATAATGTACTTAAAGCCTTTAAAAACTTGGCCAATGAGTCTGGTTATGAAGGGCTGAAAGAATATCATAAAAATGGAGTTACAAACAATGACTTTAAAATGACTAACATGTTGTTATTGCTACAACAAGGGAAAATACCTAAAGAATACTTTAAGGAAAAAAATCATACTATATATGCAGGAGTGGGTTATGAGAGTTTTTATGGGGTTGAACATTATAACTTAATTGTTAGAGAGCATAGTGATATTATAAAAATTGGAGGTAAGATACATTATATTTATCCAGTAGATGATGCTTGGTTAGGGCCTACATATGCCATTGCTCCTGAGCCACCTTGGCATATTTACCCTAATAAACATGAAACATACATTAATACAGATAAGGGCCATTCTATTTTTATTAAAAAATACATTGGAAAAGATACCCATGGGGTAGTTAGACCACTTTGTTATCTGAAAAATATGACACTTAAAAAACGTATGGTGGTAATCAGATCTGCACAAGGAAAAATGGATTTAAACTAGTTACTCACAATGAAAAAAATATCTTTTGGATTAATACTTTTTTTACTTTGGATTATGGCTTGTAGACTAACAAGTGTTAAAGACTCTTCGAGAGCTCAACGATCAATCATCAATTACCTCACCCAAAAACTAGGCAAAGATGCCCAATATGAGCCATTAACATTTGGTAAGTTAGATACTGTATATGTGAAGGATACCCTAAAAACGTACCTTTCTATTTTACTCGAAGAACAGAAGCACAATTCTATATTATATACACAAATCCAAAAAAGTCGAAATAAATACGAATTAAATCCATACCATAGAAAACTATTTCTTACCTGTTCAGATGTTTTGGATTATTTATCAGTGAAAACAAAGTTGCTTCAGAATGAATTAGATTCTTTGAATAGCTTATTACCAAAAGTCCCCAAGAATTCTATAGCTTATTACCAATTATCACATCAGTATAAGTATGCAAGCCCTATTAAAAAAATCAAGGTCCTGTTTTATTTAGATTTCAATTTAGAAATAATGGAATCTCGTATAATGGAAGATATTTGGGGAAATGATGGATGGGTTACCATCTATCAGGCAAACTTCTATAACGATGAACGTAAACGGACTTGTGATGGTAGAGTTTTAAGCAAACTTAGATTAGATGGTGTTCTTTTGCCATTGAAAAAGAAAGTGAAAATAAAGGTAAAACCCGGGAGACATTGGTTTTCATGGCAGTTACCTCAAAACTCATTTGCAAAAAAGGTGGAGTTTTTGCCAAGGAAACAATCGATACAAATAAAACCAGGAAAGCATTATACTTTTCTAGGTACTGATGAAAAAGTGTATTTGATGAATTAGTTTAGTAGTGATATATATTTACACAATTTTTCATCACTTGTCAAAGAAATCAAATATGTGTTTTTACTAGTTATTAGGTTAGGGAAATTTTCATAGCAGTGATATTTTTAAAAAAGTTTTTTCGAGGAATAAGAGCAAGGAAGGCAATGTTAAAAATATCAATGGATTTGTATCTTTACTCAACTATTTAATTATCACCAGATGAACCTCCTCACCCTCTTCAACTTCCCCGAACAAGTGACCTTTTTCAGAAGACAGTTTTCCATCTATTTATCTGCTGGTTATGATCTAAATATCATACGTTTTGAACAGGCAAAATCAAGACCCAATAATCCCATTTATGGGATGGAATGTAATGGTTCTTCCACAATGTATTTATTACAAAGCTATGGCCTGATCCCTCCAAATATGTCAAGGAAAGAGTTTGAAATTGCCTTTACTCCAATGCATGGGAATAAACCTAATAATATTAAAGTTAATGGCCGGGAGTATACTGAAGTTGCACCAATAGATATTTTTACACCTGTGTTAGATGATGGATTCAGACTTAATGGCAGACCAACAATGGTATCAATAGGACTTGGGAGAGTTTCGTTTACAGAAGCTCTTTTAAGAGGGGCAAACGATGTAGGTGGTTCCCCATTGAGAGATAGAATTCCAGGATTAATAAGTGCTTTTAAAAAATTAGCAGAAAATCCAATTTATAAACCTGTATTAAATTTCAGAAAGATGTGATTAAGAATAATAATGCTTTTCATATGGTGGATGTTGCTGATAAGTTAAAAACCAATAGTATCCCGAAACAATATTTTAAAGATGGTAATACTATTCAAGTTGGAGTATCTTATCATATTCCGTATAATAATGAAGTAGGACATTATATTGTAATTGTAAGAGAAGCAACATTTTCACTTGACTTAGGTGCTCAGAAGTATTATCCTTATCTCGCAGATGATCCTTGGTATAGACAGGTATACGTACTTGTTCCATATGCTAATGAAGATACTTTAAAACTACTAAAAAATAAATATTCAAATATCAGCACACGTGCTAACTATTACACATTAAATGGTAAGCCGTTGTTTGTATTAGGTCGAGATTACGCTAAGGCATTAAGAACTAGATAGTTAAGTTATGAAATTTTTAACAGTTTTCCTTGTGTTATTTATTAGTTGTCAAAGTCCTCAAACTAGTAAATATTTTCAATCAACTGATTCTTTGACCCAAAGAGTTCAAGTTTTGCAAAACTCCAACAAACAGATGAGGGAAAAACTACTTTATTACGAAAGAGGGCATCGTTTGTATGACATAAACGCTTTTTATTTACAAGATTCTCTTTCAAAATTTCTTAATAGTTCCAATAGAAAAGAAAACACTCATTTTGTTGATTATTTTCTGTCTTACCCTTTTGGTGTAATGTTGAACGAAAAGCAGAAGATTCCACTGAAGCTACTTGACTCAAATAAAGTAGGTAATTACAATTATCCATATTTAAAGTTTTGGTATAGTGCTCGCTTGTTTCAGGGTAGTAGTTCCTGTGTGCCACAGGATCAACTGAGCCATTATTATTTGACAGAAACTGATAGAAGCTCAGAAAATCTCAAAAAGCTTTTTTATAAATATGAGTCTGTTATTTATTCTTTGGTAGATAAGCAGCTATACAAGGACATCCATCTGAACTACATTATTCAAGAATTACTTAAAAGCTTTGAGGTTCTTAAAAAACGTGACTTTGATGCCGTTTGTCAACAAATTACTGATAAACATTTAGATGTAAGTTCTTATCCATTCGAGAAGTTGTTTGGGTATAAAGAGGACGAGTTACCGAAAAATATTAGCTTTATTCACTGGACAGGCTCTTTTTGGTATCGAAGATACTTGGAAGGAAATACAGAAGTGGTATACGAAATTTTAAAAAGGGTAGATGCCCATTACCATCGCTCAAAAAAATAAATCTATACCTCATGAACCTCCTCAACCTCTTCAACTTTCCCGAACAAGTTACTCTTTTCAAAAGGCAGTTTTCCATCTATTTTGTGCTGGGGCATTTAGGGTTTGTGTTGTCTTTTGTGATCAATTGTTGGTTGTGTGTACGGTTACAATTACCCTTGGGGCTTTTGGGGTTGTTGTATGGAGTTACGATTGTGACTTTTTATGGAGCAGCTTGGGTGCGCAAAATCTTATTGGGCTACGAAAGCTACGTGTTGCTGCGTTATGCCTTGTTGGTAAACCTCACCGTAGGGGTTACTTTAGGTTTCTCAGGAGTCAGTAAATTAGTAGTATTTCATTTTTTAGATTTATTGGCGATTGCGGTAGCCTTACTCATTGCGTTTGGGCGCTTAGGGTGCCAAACTATAGGGTGTTGCCAGGGCAAACCTTGCCGTTGTGCCTGGTACGTGGCCTATCCCTCACTTGGGGCACAAACCCGCATTATCCGACTTATCCCCATTCAGTTGATAGAATCAGCCTACGCCTTCGGATTGGCAGGTTGGGGTGTCTGGGCCAAAGTAACAGGATTGACCGCGGGAGCTTTTTGGGTAGGCTTTTGGTTGAGCTACAGCATAGGTCGTTACTTTTTTGAGTTTTTTCGGGGAGATGCTGACCGTCCTTACTGGTTGGGATTTTCGGAAGCCCAATGGACGGGAGTAGGAATTTGGTTGGGGTTAACGCTGGCCGGTTACTGGCAATGGATTCCCTGGCAATCCTGGCAATATATAGTCACCATTACGGGATTTAGTTTTACCTTGCTTTGGGCACTGGTACGTAGCCAACAAAAGCCTCCCTTTTACCGCCTTACTCAACCCGCGCATTTGCAAGAGTTTATCCAAGCCGCCTTGGATAGCCAAATTACTGCTAGTTTGTGTACTACTTCGCTTCAGCTCAATGTCACTGTTTCTAAAGTTGCTAATGATCAATACCTATACTCTGTTTCGCACGCTCGCCATTCGTTGCCCAAAGCCCAAGCCAGACGACTCTTTCGTCATTTGCAGTTGACTTTGTACCCAGCACAAAACAACGAAATGCAATTGGGAGGGGTAGGAGTGTATCATTGGGTGGTGGACATTGATTGATCTTTTAGGCCTGATAAAAGTTTTGAATGAATAATTTAATTTGCAACGCTTTTTTGCTCAGTAAGAATAATGTTGCATTTGTTGCAACGTTTTTCTGCGTAGTAAAAATAGTGTTGCGTTTATTGCAACGTTTTTTCGCACAGTAAAAATAGTGTTGCGTTTTTAAACACAGTTTTTAATTGAAATGGTTACTGCATCATTCTACAGCATGATATTTTATAGCAAACCCAACTCCTCGGCAATGTCTTTGGTGAGAAGATGAAGAGAGTGAATACCTCCCAAAAACACCCCATAATTCCAGCCTTTCCAACCCCTCATCCGTAAGTAAATACAAACAAGATCAAACCAATGCAAAAACCCTGGTTGTTTTCAGTGTTCCGCAGGGTCCGCGTTCTTTTCAGTCTTCCGGAGGGTGACTGGAAAGGTTTTCATAAATAGAAGTCTCCTGACTTCTTTGCGATAGCAAAATGAACTTAGTCATTTCTTGCGTTCTTTGAAAGGTCTAACTTGATAAGGTATAATTCATTTGCTGCATACGCAGAGAAGTCGGGAGACTTCCTTTTATGAGTGAGTACCAAGTCGCCCTGCGGAAGACTTGGCACAACGGGGACTTTTGGCAGGTCGTGAATTAGCCATTATATATCAATTGGCTCGAAACGAAGCGGGTAGCTTCCGCTCGGTAATCACTGTTGTGCTAAAAGACTTAGGTAAGATTTTCTTGGGCTTAATCGTGAGTTTAATCCTTGCCTTGGCCATCACTGACAACCCCGTGAAAAAATATATTATTGACCTTTTTGTATAAGTATTTTTGGATTAAACCAATAAGACCGCCATTTATAATTAGATTAAAAAGTTTTTTTTCAAAATATTATACTGAGTTATATATAAATCACAATATATAATTATTTTT
>CALDJV010000450.1 GCA_937899305.1 uncultured Cytophagaceae bacterium | reverse complement strand
AATTATTTAAGAAACAATTAGATCAATAATACTTTTACCAAGTTTTCAAAATAGTTGGCATCAATCTCTTTGGTTTTGGCAGGGTAATTATAATCCTTGGCAGGGTTATACCTTCGATATCTCAGGTACTGATTGATTGCAATGTATACATTGGCTACCAGGAAAATAAAAATCACAATCCGTTTCATAAGTTAGACTATCAAAAATTAGTATCTTTTTTTATGTAAAAGCAAGCCTTTTATATCTATCTAAACAATACATGCTGATCAACGAACTACAGAGTACCGCCCTGTTACCTGATTCATTTTTAAATCTAAGCCCAATATTTCCCCAGCCCCCCTTCTCTTTCATTTGGAGTTCGTTTATCTTTATTTGAGCTACTTTGGTCACTCAGTGTTCCTTTTATTACCCTAACAAATTGTCACCCGTCATGTCTTCAGGTCTTTCTATTCCCATCAAATATAGTATAGAAGGGGCCAGATCCCCTAATTTCCCATCTTTCAAGGTAATTTCGTGAAGATTATTATCTACCAAAATACAAGGTACCAGGTTGGTAGTATGCGCTGTATGAGGCGAACCATCTGGGTTTTTCATAATGTCTGAATTACCATGATCTGCAATGATAATGGTTGTATAATCGTTCTTTAAGGCGGCATCTACTACTACTTCGGCACATTGATCTACTGTTTCGCAGGCTTTTACCGCGGCCTCAAATACCCCAGTGTGCCCCACCATGTCGGGGTTGGCAAAGTTGAGACACACAAAATCAACTTCGCCTTGGTGTAGTTCGGCTGTAATGGCATCTCTGATGTCAGCGGCACTCATTTCGGGCTCAAGATCATAAGTTGCTACCTTGGGCGACGGGCACAATATGCGGCTTTCGCCCTCAAACTCTTCTTCTCTCCCTCCCGAAAAAAAGAAAGTAACATGTGGGTATTTTTCGGTTTCAGCAATTCTGATTTGTCGTTTGTTTGCTTTGGACAAAACTTCTCCTAAAGTATTGGTTAATTTAGGTTTGTCAAACAAAACTTTTACATTTTTGAATGTATCGTCATAGTTGGTCATTGTCAAGTACTGCAATTCAAGGGTGCTCATTCCCTCCCGGTCAGCATCTTCCGAAGGAAAGTCCTGTTGGGTAAGCACTTGAGTAATTTGGCGCCCTCGGTCGGTACGAAAATTAAAACACAATACCACATCACCCGCTTCGATCACCGCCAGGGGTTTACCATCCGCATCGGTTTGTACAATTGGTTTTATAAACTCATCGGTGACTTTCTCGTCGTAAGAAGCTTGAATACTTTCACCTAAGTTTTGGGTGGCTTTGCCTTTTCCTTTTACCAATAAATCATAGGCCAATTGTACCCGCTTCCAGCGTTTGTCACGATCCATTGCATAGTATCGCCCAATTACTGAAGCAATTTGCCCAGTAGTTTCATTCAAGTGGTTTTGCAAATCTTCTAAATACGCTTTTCCCCTTTGTGGATCGGTATCACGCCCATCGGTAAATGCATGAATAAATAGTTGTTCCACTCCTTTGCGGTGGGCAATACTGCACAAGCCTTTCAGATGATTGATATGTGAGTGTACACCTCCATCAGACAGTAAGCCCATGAAATGTACTTTTTTCTGATTGGCCTTGGCATAGTCTAAAGCTTCATTGAGCGTAGCATTATCGTCTAGTTCTTGGTTTTGAATGGCTAAATTGATCCTTACCAAGTCCTGGTACACCACTCTACCTGCACCAATGTTCATGTGCCCAACTTCAGAGTTGCCCATTTGCCCTTCAGGAAGTCCCACTGCTAACCCCGAGGCATCCAATTTGCTATGAGGGTACTTGATATATAATTGATCGATAAAAGGAGTATTGGCTTGATTTACAGCAGAAACATCAGGATTGGAGGCGATGCCCCATCCATCCAAGATCATCAAAAGTACTTTCTTATTCATTTCTCTTTACAAGGTTTTTGACGGAATGATTGATTTTTTGGTGCAACTGCAAATGTATAATATTTGTCAGAATTATTGCGATGTAAAACAGATGATTCATCATCTACGCTCCACTAATTGTTAAATAGCTAAATGGTTTTATTGTTCCGCTTCGCTCATTGCTCTATGACTAAATGGTTGCGCGAAGCGACGTATTGATTATTGATGTTTAATTGTTGATGATTAATTCTGCGAAGCGAAATATCATTTTTCATTTTACGTTTTTCACTTTGCATTCAATCAGTGGACTATGGACTAAAAAACTACCAACTACTAACTATCAACTAAAAAACTAAAGCAAAAAAGCGTGAAACTCATCGTATCACGCTTTTTTGTTGTTTGGATAATGACCTTAGTACACCAATTCGGGAGCAAATATTATTTCGTTCTTCTTATCCGTTTCTTTCAAATCGGAACGTAATCTTTCACGATAGATACGAGGCCCTTGCCCAAGCCTTCCTACTTTGAGCACTTGATTTCGGGTATAAGAAAAGGTACTAGGCAGGTTGACCCTCCATTGCCCTTTTTCTTTGTGGAGATCCACCGAAAAGTATATGGTTTCCGAACTCTGTAAAATATTAGAAGTCAAAGAGATGCGAGCCTTCGCTTTGTTTATTCCCGTCAAGGTAACACTCGAAACGTTGATATTCTCAATCTTCTTGCCTATCGACCATAAGCCTATTCCACCAATTAATTTGGTATAAAAGCCGAAGTTATACAATAGTTTTTCATCAGTTTCGGATTTGTCATTGTCTTTTGCCAATAAATAAGCATACTTGGCGTACATCATCATAGCGTAAGTACCCGTAGGTTGCTTAGAGGCCAAAATGAATTGTTTCATTTTACTGGCATCATTGGTCTGAGCTGTTTTGACCACATTGAGTAAATAAGTTTTCGAACTTGAATCCATCAAGGCCAACGAAGAGTCCATTGCAACTTGAGTCACAAATCGTTTCAGTACGCCTTCAACTTCAACTGCTGTTTCGGGGTCTTTGATAGATATGCTATTTTTCTTGGCATCTATGTCAATGTTGTACACCTCTACCACCTTGAGCGGTTGACCCGACGCAAGCCCCTCGATCTTAATCGTGGCCTTTTTGTTTTTGTAAGAATCCAGCAAATCTTTTTTCGCTACTGTTTGTACCGCAAACTCTCCCCGGTTGATGATAAATGGGCTCAGGGCATTGTTTCTATTATTGAATCTAAAGCTTTTGGAATTGATCAAATAACGCACCCATACCTTGTTGTCATTGGTGCTGTCTACTTTTACTCCATAGTATTGTCGATTGCCTCCTTCCAGCACATAATAATCGCTCACTAAAGGGTTTTTAAAACTTCTGATTTTTTCTTCAAGCGCTCGCTTCTTCATATCCTTTAGATAAGCACTGCGCTGGCGATTCTCAATCGTATCTTGTATCGAGAAATAAACCAATGCCAGGCCTGCTAAAATAAGTCCAGAAAAGGCATACCAAGGAGTTTTGGGTTTGCCATACAAGGCATCAAAAAGCTGGGTTGCTTCGGGGGTAACTTCATAAGAATTGCCATCTCGTTTGAGCAACCACTGTTTGCCTAACGGAAAAATAGGAATGAACAGAATATGGGCCAGTTTGAGACCATATTCAAAATGGGTACCAGCTTCTACCGGAATCTCAGCGGGCAATTGACTAGCATGTACCGTCTTAAGCGATACAGTATAATATCCGAATACCATAAGTTCGTTTTTTAAATTACTTGATTAGTAGAGTTTGTTTTTAGCGTAAGAAGTATCATCACTTTTGAGTAAATATTTGAACACTTTTAATTTTTGTCAAATCATTACTTTTATCAGGTTCTCTTTTACGATTTGAACAATGGTCAATTTAATAAATTTAACTACATTATCTTACTTTACAAGGTTTTATTTAACATTTCAGGCAGAAGAAAAGTAGCACATTCATAGATTATTTGGAGATCATTTTTCACTTTGAAAATACTCGACAAACGCTCGCTTTCTTTTCATCTCGTTTTTTGTTATATTCTAAAAATTACCATTGCTGGTATTGCTTTTATATCAATACAAACAATGGCGTTGATTACTATTTTAACAAATTACAGCGTATCCTACTATGGAAAATAAAACCCCAAGTGAACAATTTATCGAGCATTTGAACACCTTGGAGCAATCTATTGATGCCGAAATTCAAACTTATTTAGAGAAGAAATCAAACCAAGAATCTGAAGAGTCTAAACTGAAACAAATTGTAGACCGAGGCAAAAAAATTAGCCAATCGGTTACCGACAACATGGTAGCTCGCTTTGCGGCCAAACGTTTGGGAGTAGATAAACTAGGGGAAGCTGGGGTAAAGGCGCTCACCGAAGCTGGGGTTCGTTTAGACAGTCCACTGATGAAACACCTTTTGGCCAATGAAACCATTGGGGAACACATCAACCAGATTGTAAAAGGCTATACTACTTCAGAACTCCCCAAAAAAATGAAATACGAACGCAATGCTTTGTTTTATCCCGTTGTCAAAGCCCACAACGATGGTGACCTCAAAACACCTGATAGTGTAAAAGGCAAAGCCATGCAAGTCACCCGTAAATTAACTGGAGGGGGCGTAGGGGCCTTCAATTCTTTGCGTAAAGGTAAGTTTCTGGGGGTAGCGGCCTCCATTCTCAACAGTGGTACCGAAATTTTGAAAACCACCTTGGGCCGTGATACTGCCGAGTCTCGTTTACGGCTGGTATTGTTGACCGAAATAAGTGAATTGTGTAAACGGAAGGAACGCTGAGCAACTTGTTCAAAATAAGTATCAAGTTTACGCTGCTACTTGAATCGGACACTTACTTGGCACGCTCGCTAAATGACATGGCCCAAAAGCTTAGGTTGTATTATAACAAAAACCCCAGGAGCCATTCAGCCCTGGGGTTTTCTTGTTAAACTAACACTGTTTTAATTTAATTACTGATGTTACACAGGTTTCCCAAACGCTTTTTATTTTCACTCCGCATCACTCCCCTTGCTTGGTTTGCAATGCATCGCGTCACCATCAAAAAAACACCTTTGGGGCAACTTGTGCAATGTCTGTTCATTACTTCTTCACAAAAGCGACCGTCTGGTCGTTTTGCTAACTTCAATAACTCACAACGAGTCTGATTATTTGAACACATTCTAACCAAACTCAATCACAAGACAAGGCAAAAATCTGAAACCCTTAAACGCTTCAAAAAAAAATTAAAATAGATTAAAAAAATGGTGATGAGGTAGCTACTTTCGGCCAAAGTCGGCGGGAATCTCTCCCCAAACTTTGGTTTCCCATTTGACGATTTTTGTATCGTAGGTATTGTCATGAAGCCATTGTACAGCTCGGTCTACCAGTTTGAATAGTTCCTCAGTTTTGGCGTTACGAGGCAAGGTAGTTTTTATTTTTTTATTGCGTACCCAAGCCATGGCTGTCCTAGAATCAGTATACATTGGTACTTTGCTGTTGTGCTTTTTGAGTAAGGCCAACCCATGAACAATGGCCAAAAATTCTCCAATGTTGACTGTACCTTGAGGAAACGGCCCCATATGAAAAATCAACTCTTTAGTTTTGGTATGTACCCCTTGGTACTCTAATACCCCTGGATTTCCACTACAGGCTGCATCTACCGATAAGCTTTCCCAAACTGGGGTACCCACTGCCTTCTTGTCGGCAGCACTCATAGTGGTAGGCGATTTTTTCTTGGCAATAAACCGACTGCTGTCTTGGCTCAAGGCCGATTCGGCTTCAGCTCGGGATGGAAATGATTTGTAACGGGCCCCATCATATCCTTTCACCTGCGCTTCACAAGCCGCCCAAGAATCAAATACTCCAGTTTGACGCCCTTGCCATACTACATAAAATTTTTTTTTGTTCTTTGCCATTGTTTCAGTTTTTCTTAGTTAGTAGTTTGGAGTCAGGAGTTGGTAGTTTTATTTAGTCGATAGTCAATGGTCCATAATCCATAGTAGCGCAAAGCGGAACAATCAAACATCAACAATATAGCCATTTAACCATCAGCCGAAGGCGGAACAATGTAACAATGGATCAAAACAAGTTGCCTTATCTCCTTACTTCTTCGATTCTCGTTCCTCGGTCTCTGTACCTAATCCTTCCAGTACCGTTTTTCCTGCCTGATCGTTGGTTTCAGTTTCCTGTCCTTTGAAAAAGACCCTTCGGATCCAGCGAGGTAAGAAGATTGCTCCAAACAACAAATAGGGATAAAAAGTAGCAATACGCCAAATGAGGGCTGCAATGAGTACAAAAGCGCCCGCAAATTGTTGGAAGAAAGCTTTGAAAGCAATTTCAGCAAATCCGGCAGCTCCTGGAGTAATACCAATCAAGAGCACTACCCATAAAATAACATGACGGGAAAAAATAAATCCATGTGCTCCTGCGGAAAGGCCAACGAAGGCAGCAATAAGACAATTCACAATGAGATAACGAGCCGACCAAATCAAGAAAGTAGTGCCTACTGCACGAAACCAGTACATAAAATTAGTTCCTTTGATGGCCTTGGAAGCTAGCACCAACTCATGGCCTTGCTTTTCGGCCATGGGCTGAAACCGACGCAACCAACGTAGAGAAGTCACTTTGACAAACAACCACTTGACCATACGAGGGTTGATAAACAAACCGTAGATCATAAATAAAGTATACAGCCCGATTAGGGTGTAACTAATCAGAAATAAGTAACGCACGTATTGCCAGTCCATGGTAGCTCCTGCCCCACTAATGGCAACAAACAAGTTGAAAGGGTCAAAAATACCAGAATAGTACAAAAACATGACGATTGCACCTGCTACCAAAAAAAACAAGTTGTCTAAAATGGCAGTGGTCATTACATAAGCAAGAGACTTCCCAAAACTCAATCCTTCTTTCATGAGGACTACGGTAGCAAGAGCGGTTCCTCCCACTGCCGATGGGCTAATGGCCGACGAAAACTCCCACAACATAATAGAGTAAAAACTACTGGTCCAGGAGAGGTTTTTATGGGTAATATACCGGATACGATAAATATATAAGGTATCTCTTATGATCAACGTAACGAGGGCCAAAATAATCCATAACAAACTGGCTTCCTTCAATTTACCCCAAGGAATCTGCTCGGCATCTTGGTAAACTAAACCACCCTGCACTGAAAGTACAGGGGTTTTGCGCTCGGACTGAAAGTCCTCTTTAGCCAACCCGTGTCGCAATGCGGGCAAGTTGCTCAAATTCGCAGACGAGACCCGATTTTTTCGCATTACTAAAGTATTGCACTGAAAGTGCAGGGTTTTAACCCAGAGCTGAGACCAATAAATATCCGGTAATTGCCAGGCTAATAAAAATAGGAATAAATATTTTGGTAGGATTCAAGTTTTTCAAAACTTTATTTTTATCCTGGGCATTTATATCACTCATGTCTATTATTATCTGTTACTTGTGAAGAGCTCGCTTTCTTTTCAATCCAAAAGTTGTTATATCCCGAATCAAGATGCAAAGATACCAAACCATTTTGCAATAATTCTAGTATCGCCAAAAAATTAAAGATCACAGCAATTTTAGTTTTGTAAGAAAGTACAATTTCACCAAAAGAGACCTTGGGTTTTTGTCCCAACATATCCATCAACATGGTTTTTTGCTGGGCCACAGTGTAAGGATAAGGCACTACTTTGTGTACTACTTGTTCTATACGTGTCTCAAAGCGTTCAATGGCTTTTTCGTATACCTGTAGCAGTTTGTATAAATCAAGATTGTGCATCTCCATTTCTACCTCATATACATCTGCTACCTTCTGCACTTCTTCAATCACGTTTCCTCTCTTTTCTCGCAGGAGTTGATCCGCCTCGAGCGCTTCAAAACTCTTCAGGACTGATTTGTACTTTTTATATTCCAGTAAAAAATCTACCAATTCCTGACGAGGATCTTCCTCCTCTTCATTGTTTTCGTCTCGGGGAAGCAGCATCTTGGCCTTGACCCGCATGAGGGTAGCTGCCACTACAATAAATTCGCTGGCGACCTCTATATTCATTTTTTCTAATTGATGAATATAATCCAGAAAGTCTTTAGTAATTTTGGCAATGGGTATGTCATATATATCAATTTCCTGCCGCTCAATAAAAAACAACAACAAATCAAAAGGCCCTTCAAAAAGCGGTAATTTTATCTCAAAACTCACAACAATAGTAGTTAAAAACGGTTAAAAACCTGCACAAAACAAACATTACAAGCTGAATATAGCTTATTTTAGATATATTGCAAATCCGTTTTCAACCACCCTGCGTAAATATGACATTTAAAAAAAATTGAATCACTACATAACTACCGCTTTCTAACCAAATAATTGCACAGATTATTCATACAGACTCAAACAATTCATTTGGCGCTATCGAAATTGGATACACTTATTTATAATAAAAAATATTCATACTGAAAACATTGTTTAGTCTTATGTAGTTATGTAACAAATTTCGTTTAAATTACCTTAATCCAAATTTTATTATGTTAATCGAGCCAGGTAAGTTACTTAAACAAATCAATACCCCGGAAGATTTAAGGCAACTTTCGCCGGAAGAATTATTTGACGTGTGTGCTGAATTGAGACAATACATCATTGATACTGTTTCTATTCACGGAGGGCATTTTGGCGCAAGTTTGGGCGTTGTAGAGCTTACCGTGGCACTACATTATGTGTTCAACACTCCTGACGACCAATTGGTCTGGGACGTAGGGCACCAAGCTTATGGCCACAAGATTCTGACCGGAAGGCGGGATCAATTCCATACCAATCGTAAATACGGTGGGCTGTCGGGTTTCCCAAAACGCAAAGAAAGTCCATACGATACTTTTGGAGTGGGTCATTCCTCTACTTCTATATCAGCTGCGTTGGGGATGGCATTGGCCTCTAAGCAAAAGGGTGAAGATCACCGACAACATGTAGCTATCATTGGGGATGGAGCTATGACAGGTGGTTTGGCCTTTGAAGGAATGAACCATGCTGGGGTATCTGACACCAACGTATTGATTATCCTGAATGATAATTGTATGTCGATTGACCCCAACGTAGGTGCTCTGAAGGATTATTTAACTGACATTACTACCTCTAAAACTTATAATCGTTTTCGAGACGAGGTATGGCGCATTTTGGGAAAATTTAACCGTCTCGGTCGTTTTCAGGAACTGGCATCCAAGGTAGAAGGCGCGGTGAAAGGTTCTATTCTCAAACAAAGTAACTTGTTTGAATCGTTGAATTTAAGGTATTTTGGTCCGGTAGATGGGCACGATATCAACCATATGGTTCATGTCTTGAACGACCTCAAAGATATTCCTGGTCCCAAACTACTACATTGTGTAACGGTGAAAGGCAAAGGGTTTGCCCCCGCTGAAAAAAACCAAACCAAATGGCATGCCCCTGGTTTGTTCGATAAAGTAACTGGAGAGATTCACAAATCGGTACCTACCACTCCCCAGCCTCCTAAGTATCAACAAGTGTTTGGCAACACCATTTTGGAGCTTGCCCAACAAAACGAAAAAATCATGGGGGTGACTCCTGCCATGCCTTCTGGTTCTTCGCTAAACATTATGATGAAGGCCATGCCCGAACGAGCCATCGATGTCGGCATTGCTGAACAGCACGCGGTCACTGTCTCTGCGGGGATGGCAACTCAAGGACTCACTGTATTCTGTAATATATATTCTACTTTTATGCAACGGGCTTTCGATCAAGTCATTCATGATGTTTGTATCCAAGGCTTGCCCGTTATTTTTTGTCTGGACCGGGCCGGGTTTGCCGGAGCTGATGGTCCTACTCACCATGGTGCCTATGATTTGGCTTACATGCGCTGTATTCCCAATATGATTGTATCGTCCCCAATGAATGAAAGCGAATTGCGTAATTTGATGTATACGGCTTCGCTGGATGAATTTAAGGACGAAAAGAAAGCCTTTACGATTCGTTATCCTCGTGGACAAGGTGTCATGCCTGAGTGGCGCACTCCTCTAGAGAAAGTAGAAATTGGAAAAGGACGTAAACTAAGAGATGGTAAAGATGCCGCTATTCTAACAATCGGCCACGTGGGTAATTATGCCACCGAAGCCTGCGCTACCTTGGCAGAAGAAGGCTTAGAGGTTGCTCATTACGATATGCGTTTTGTAAAACCATTGGACGAAGTGATGTTACACGAAATTTTCCAAAACTTTGATCAGGTAGTTACTGTAGAAGATGGTTGCTTGCAAGGTGGTTTTGGCTCTGCCATTTTAGAGTTTATGGCTACCCACGGTTACAGTGCCAAAATCAAGCGTTTGGGTATTCCTGACGAAATCATTGAGCATGGCTCCCAGCTTGAATTACAAGCCGAATGTGGTTTTGACCCCACAGGAATTATCAATTCGGTGAGAGAAATTGTAGAAGTGGTATTTAAGTAAGATTTTAATAATTATAAGTAGTACCTAACTTTAAGCTTTGAAAATGCTTTTTTTCAAAGCTTTTTTTGTTTTTAGGTAAGATTTCCCAAATCAACAGTGTTTTATAACTAAGTGTATACGTAATATCAGATGTTAGGTTTCATTTTGTATTGATTTTAACACAAAAAAAATCTAGCTTTGCATCAATACCTATCCGCAGTATTCGCTTGCATAAGTCTATTATTTAAAACATTGTACGACAGATGAAATCATTAGAAGAAAAACAATCTGCTTACTCTAATCGAGGTAGAGATTTAAGTACAGCAATTGAAAGAAGAATAGTATTGCATAGAAATTTCATGAAAGAAATTGAGAAGCGCTTAAACAACAAGTAAAGTAATTGTGTAAATACAATTGAAGAAACAATGGAACAGGAAGCACCCAAGATAAGGGTGCTTTTTTTATGCTTTTAGATTAAATTCACATATTATCAATTGTTAATATTTAACTCGTGCGTCTTGTTACGCTATTTTATCATTGGCTAATCATCAGAATACCTTCCCAAAACCCTGGTCAATGGTTCGTAGACTCCCTTTTTGAGTCATTTTAAATGCAGATACTTTACTGATGAATCATTAGGTAGCGTATTGGATTAGAAGACCTCATCACAAAAAAATATTTGAAGTATTGCCTCTTTATAATGACAGCAAGCCCCCCGAAAATTCTCAAAAGTAACTTTAGATTTTTTAGATTTTTCTACGTATACATAAATTCACGATAAACTATTTTTTCATTTTTGTATAAATGGAATACATTTATGCTGATTTGTAAAAATGAATATACTCTTTTGAAATTTTATAAAATCAAGACAAGCGCAAATGGCTAATCAAAATGAATTTGCCGAAAGGCTGAGAAATCTTATTGAGGAATTGAACATGAACAAAAACTCTTTTAGTGTCAAACTAGGAGTAAGTCCCACTATTATTCACAACATTATTGATGGCAGAGGAAGCAAGCCCAGTTATGAGGTATTGCACAAGATTGTGACTACTTTCAAAAATGTAAATGCTTACTGGCTTTTGATGGGTGAAGGCGATATGTTGATTCAAAGCACCGAAAAAGAAAAACTGGTACTCTCAAAATCAGAGCTGGAACTCAAAAACGAAAAAATTGTTCTTTACGAAGAACTCCTAAAAGCTAAAGAGGAAACGATCGTGAGTCAAAAAAGCGAAAATCAATTATTAAAAAAGGAAATTCAGCGTTTGGAACAGGCCTTGGATAGCCATTAATCATATTTTTTGAATTCACTTATTAGCGAGCAATATGAAACGAATCAATATTACGTCAGGAACCACTTGGGAAGCCCAAGTAGGTTATTCTCGTGCAGTACGTATGGGGCAACTGGTAGAAGTTTCGGGCACTACCGCCGTGGAAGGCGAAAACCGAATCGTAGGTATTGGAGACGCTTATCGTCAAACTTGTTTTGTGCTACAAAAAATCGAAAAAGCCCTCAATGAAGCGGGTGCTTCGCTTAAGGATGTAGTTCGTACTCGTATGTATGTCACTGATATTTCGCAGTGGGAAGCCATCGGCAAAGCTCACGGAGAGTTTTTTGCTGATATTAAACCAACCGCCACGATGGTGGAGGTCAACGCCTTGATCAATCCTGATTTGTTGGTAGAGATTGAAGCCACTGCATACATTCAATAACCTTCCTTTGCTGCTATGAATGAACTGTTGGCTCATGAAACCCAAGGCAGCGGGCCTTCGGTGGTTTTATTACACGGCTTTTGCGAAAACCGCACGATGTGGCGCCACATCGTGCCCTTCTTGACAACTCACTTTCAAGTGACCAGTATCGATTTGGGTGGCTTTGGCGAAAGCGCTCATCTACTGCCTCAACCCACTACGGTGGCCGCATTGGCCCAGCAAGTTGCGCAATTGTTGACCCATCTTCATATTGCTAAAACCATGGTCATTGGGCACTCTTTGGGAGGCTATGTTGCTTTGGCCCTGGCTCACCTCGAACCATTGCGATGCCAAGGAATAGGTTTGGTGCATTCCAATGCGGGGGCTGACTCCAAAGCCCGTAAAAACATGCGCAACCGGGTTATTGAGATTGTACAAACGCGAGGAGTCAAGGCTTTTGCCCAACAATTGATCCCTTCGCTTTTTTTACCCCAAAGGCATGTTGAGTTGCAAACTGCCATTGCAGAAGCGCAAAACATGGCGCTACAAACGCCTTTAGAATCGGTAATTGAAGTAACCAAGGCCATGCGCGATCGCCCCGACCAATTGTCATTACTTGCTACGCTAGAGTGCCCAGTCTTATTTATAATTGGTAAGCAAGACCAAGCCGTTCCTTTTGCCCAGTACCCACCCCAAATTATTTTACCAAAAAATGCGGTGATTCATATATTGGACCAAACCGCACATATGGGTATTTGGGAACGCCCTCGACAAACCCAGCAGATTTTATATAATTTTGTGGAGTATTGTATCAACACTTCACCTCAATCCATATGAAACGCCTCATTCGCTTATTTTTTCAGGGCTTACTTGTCGTTGTACCACTCATTTTTACCGCCTATGTGGTTTATTTTGTTTTCTCAATCATTTATGATCGCTTGAGTAGTTTGCTGCACTGGACCGATCAATTTAAATACTTGCCTCCCGAGGTGCCCTTGTTTATATATATAATAGCCGATGTCGTACTCTTGATCATCGTTGGCTACTTGGCCTCTGGCTTCATTACCAAAACTTTTTTTAGGTGGTACAACCGCTTGATATTCAAGATTCCGATCATTCGTATCATTTATTCTTCAATACGTGGCTTTACCTCGACTTTTGTAGGGCAAAAACGCAAGTTTGATCAACCAGTATTGGTCAAGCTCAACCCCTCTAATCTGGAACGTATTGGCTTTTTGGTACAAGACGATTTATCCAAACTCAATATCAAAAACAAAGTAGCCGTTTACTTGCCTGGTTCTTTCGGTATCTCGGGTAATTTGGTCATTGCTCCAGTGGAAAACGTAACCCCACTGGAAACTACTGGGTTGGACGCCATGAATTTTATCATTTCGGGCGGCATCACCGAACTAGAGGGAGTCAGAGTAAAGTCTGCCTGAATGTCTGATTTTAAAAGGTTGATTCCTGTAACTTACATGGAGGTAAAAATTTAACATTTGCATATTTTTATCGATTAAATCGTGTAATTTAACCATTGAAAGCAATATTTTTTTATATTCACGTATCAAAGCAAGACGTTATGTCAGCAGTAGGCAATGCTTTTACATGAGTAATAATACTTAACTTTTACTCTGATTAAACATTTTTTTACTTGTCTTCTGTTGAATGTTTGTCTAGAATATTATTTTTTCGTTATTTTGAGTACTTAACAGCTAATTAACAGCGATCTTTTCAACTTAAATTTATATTGGGTAGGTTTTTAATACTAGATATAATTTTATGAAAAGCACAGCAACATTTTCACTGTTATTAGCTCTTTTTACATTCGTTGCCATTTCAACAAGCTATGGGCAAGGCATGAAAAGAGTCAGCCCTCCTGCCACTGCCGCCTCAACTATAAAAGGGGTATCGGTTGAAATCAAATATTCTCAACCTTCGGTAAAAGGTAGAAAAATCTGGGGAGGCCTTGTATCATATGATCAGGTTTGGCGTACTGGAGCCAATGAGGCCACTACCTTTGAGGTAAGCCAAGACGTAAAAATTGAAGGCAAAACTTTGCCCAAGGGCAAATACGCTTTATTTACCATTCCTGGAAAAAACAAGTGGACTCTAATTTTCAACAAAAAAGCCAAACAGTGGGGTGCTTATAATTACAGTGCTTCTGATGACGCTCTAAGAGTAAAGGTAAGTGCAAAGAAGTCAAATAAAATGACTGAAAAACTTACATTCTCATTCAAAGGCAATAATGTCGTTTTTCACTGGGAAAAACTTGAGTTTGCATTTTCTATCAAGAAATAACCCCTTATTAAAGGGACAAGATATAAAGTTCAAAATAAAATGAAGGTGTACACTTCCTTCTATAAGCTTAAAGAAAAAGGGTTAAGTAAATAAGTGTAATATAATTTAGATGTCTAGACCTAACCGGTTTTATCGGTTAGGTCTTTTTTTGTGCCCTGACATAGCCACTGTAAAAACACCCAATTTGCCCAAAACCGTATTTATACCCCTGCTTTTTTACTCCTCAATAAAGAAATTGCTTGCCATAACAATCATAAAAGACGTAATAAATATGGCTAGAAGCATTGAGAATTTATTAAAAGATCACGGCTGGACAGACGGTGGAAGCGGTAACTTCTACTTTGGGGGTGACCATCCTCACCTTCATTTACACACCAGTAAAAGACATCAGGAAGTAGAGAACCTAAGCGAAATTTTACCTGAAATCAACTTTATGGCATTGACCTTTGGGCCAGGTAAAAGCACTAGTAATATTACCTTTGTGGAACAGGGAGAGGTAAAAACGGTACAAGGGTCATCAAGGTTGACTTTTAAGTACGAGGTAGAAAAAGGCAAAGCCAATCAAATGATTGCTATGATCAATAAAATTACTGGTATGGGATTGAATGAAGTATAAAAACAAAAAGGTTATCTGATGAAATGATCAATAACCTTTTTGCGAAATGTTCCTGTCAATTAATCATTGAGACGAGTAGTCTCTTCTGCTACCTCTGCCTCACGCTGTGCAATCATACCCAAAGGCAAATAACGCTCAAACAAACCTTTTACTCCCTCCCATTCTTCTAACAAATAGGCCGCTTTTTGGCTATCGGTCGCTGCGTAATACTGGGCCAGGGTAGCTTTGAGTTCAGCCAGTTCTTCTGAGTTGAGCGGGTATTGCTTGAGGTACTCATGGTTAATGAATTTGTCTTTTTTACCAAAAACAATGACTTCTCCCCCAGTCATTCCTCCGCCAATATTGTACGAGGTGGTACCTAGAATAATGACCTTGCCCTGTGTCATATACTCACAAGCATGCAAACCAACTCCTTCTACTACTGCCAAAGCTCCACTGTTGCGCACCGCAAAACGATCTCCGGCCAACCCATTGACATATAAGGTACCTCCAGTAGCTCCATACAAGGCACAGTTTCCAATGATCACATTTTCTTCGGCTTTGAAAGTAGCTTCCTGATGAGGACGAATGATCATTTGTCCTCCTGACATGCCTTTGGCGACCGAATCATTGGCCTCACCGTACAGTTTCACGTACAAGTTGTCGACCATAAACACTCCAAAGCCTTGTCCAGCACTTCCGGTAAAATCTACCTTTATTTTCTTAGTATAAGGCTCAGGAGCCGCTTCATTGGTGTCCTTAAATTGATGCTGAATGTGTTCGTCTTGTCTTTGGGCAATGGCTCCGGCCAAAGTAGCCAAGGCGGCCCGATCCACCGCCTGGATATTGTAATTGAGGGTAATGGGCACATTTTGGGTAAGACTTTGACGGGTATCTTCTATCATTTGTTGATTCAATAGATTGATCTCATCGCGGAAGGGGTTGTCGTGATGCTCTTGAATCGGATTATACGAAATCACTCGAGACAAGAAAAATCCTAAATCAATGCTTTTCTCTCGCATCAACGCTTCGTGAATGTGATTGGCCTCCAACAATGCTGTATTTCCAATGATAGATGCCAAGGAAGACGCTCCTATTTTCTGCAACGACCTTTGTACATCTTCTGCCAAAAAGTGCATCATCTTTACAATGTGGTCCTTGGTGCCTTTGTATTTCTTTTTGAATCGTGGCGCATGAGTGGCAATACCCGCTGGGCAAGTGTTTTTTTCGCATACCCGCGCCATTACACAACCTTGCGCAATGAGCAACAATTTTCCAAAATCAAACTCTTCGGCTCCTAAGATAGCCGCCATCACAATGTCTTGCCCAGTAGTAAGGCTTCCATCTGTTCTGAGGATTACACCACCCCGTAGTTTGTTGTCTACCAGAGCCTGATGTACTGCCCACAGGCCAAACTCCCAGGGTAAGCCTGCGTGTTTCATAGAAGAAAGCGAGGCTGCTCCAGTACCTCCGTCTCCTCCTGATACGTGAATGACATCGGCTCCTGCTTTGGCCACTCCTACCGCTACCGTTCCAATACCTGCTCCCGAAACCAATTTCACGGTCACTTTTACCCCTGGTTTCAGCTGCTTGAGTTCATAAATCAGTTGTTTCAAATCCTCAATACTGTAGATATCGTGCAAGGGCGGGGGCGAAATCAAATCTACCCCTTCAGGAGAATGACGAGCAAATGCAATGTCAGCATTTACCTTCATTCCCATGAGTTGCCCTCCTTCACCAGGTTTTGCTCCTTGGGCAATTTTGATTTGAATTTCATCGCCCGATACCAAGTACAATGCATTGACCCCAAATCGCCCAGAGGCTACCTGCTTGGCAGTGGCCGATATACCTTCTTCGTAGTAGTAAGGGTTCTCCCCTCCTTCACCACTGTTGCTACGCCCTCCTATTTCGCGCATCGCCAAAAATATATCGCGTTGTGCTTCCGCGCTCAAGGCTCCAAATGACATGGCGCCTGACCCAAACTTACTGAGAATCTCTTCCTTGGATTGTAGCTCGTCTGGCAAATCTGTTGCCTCATTATCCAGGGCTTTTTTTAATTGAAACAAGTGCCGCACCAGTACTGGCTCGTCCTGGTGGCCCAGTTTAAGGTATTCATTGTACAAGTTGATGTCATCCAGGGCCACTCCTTCACTACGTACCAATTCGTGTATGACCTTGGAACGCGTATTGGTCATAGAGTGCTTCTCTCCCATCTGACCTCGGGCATGTTCTTTAAACAAGTAGTTATTGAGCAATGTCTGCGCTTCTTCAGCCTGTTGAGCTCGTTCCGTATTACGCAACACATTGTCTACAATACCTTCTAATCCGATTCCGCTCAATGTACAGCTTACCCCTCTGAAATACTTTTCGATGATTTCGCAGCTTACTCCAATAGAAGTAAATAGCTGAGAGCTTTGGTAACTACGTACTACCGAAATACCCATTTTTGACATAATTTTGAGTAATCCGTTTTCGTATGCTTTGATTAGATTTTGCTCTTTTTCATTCGCAGTTAACTTGGCCAGCTTTTTATCCTCGTCGAAACGAGCTACCTCCAAAGCCAAGTAAGGACAAACCGCCGCGGCCCCCATTCCTATAGTGGTAGCTACATGATGAGTTGTCCGAAGCTCTCCCGAATGAATTACCAGAGAAAACTTAAGTCTTTGCCCTGATTGACGCATGTGTTCTACTACCGTACGCAAGGCCAACAATACCGGGATGGGTGGGTTGTCGTAGTCGGCATTTCTATCGGTAAGAATCACTACTGACACATCATTTACCTTGACTGCGTGTTCTACTTCTTTGGCCAATTGATCCAGGCGATTTTGACAGCCTACGGTACCAAATTCTCGCTTGAAATGAATATCGAAGGTTTGAGAAATGACTTTAGAAAATGAGTCACTGTGTTGCAAGCTCTCGATATACTCCATTTGATGTAAGCTCAAAATGGGACTCGGCAACTCGAGCGACATGGGTGGGGGAATCAATTCTTTTTTGGCAAAGATATTCGGCTGAATACCTAGATAAGTTTTCAGATCGGTTACGTAGCGTTCTCTCAGGTAGTCTAGGGGGGGGTTGGTTACTTGGGCAAAATTGTGGCAAAAATAATCAAAAAATGAGCGAGGTTCGCTCGAAAAAATCGCCAAACGGGCCGTATCTCCCATAGATCCAATGGGTTCTTTGCCATTGGTAATCATGGGGATTAATATTTTTGAGTAATCTTCTTTAGTATAGTTAAATAGGTATTTTTTAGATAAATAGGTGGGGCTATCATTGGTAGTATTGCCATAGGGTACCAACGAAGTACGGTGCTCGAAATGAGCATCATAGTTTTGAGGAGTGCGACTGGGGTCAGTAAAATCTTCTTTTCCGGTATTGAGGTTAAAATGTACTCCAGTACCTGCCTGCAAATTTCCTTTTTGTAAAATGTCTTTCTCATCGATCATAAAAGACCCCGCTTCGGAAGACAAGTAGAAGTATTCCTCAGTCATTGCCCAACGACAAGGCCGGAAACCGTTCCGGTCTAGTCGGGCTCCCAAGCTACGCCCGTTAGAATAAGTAATCAAGGCGGGACCATCCCAAGGCTCCATCACCCGACTCCAAAATTTATAAAAAGCATTGTCTTGATGTGCAGGCGGCATCATGATTGCCATAATCTCACCCAAACGCGGAATACTACTACGATACTTCAATGCTTCTACCATCTCGTTCAAGCTCCCCGAATCGCTCACGCCATCGGCAGTCAAGAGCTCTCCTTCATACAAACCCATGGTCATTTCTCGCGAAAGTGCCCAGGAACGATTGCCAGTAATGGTATTGATTTCTCCGTTATGGCCAATCAAACGAAACGGTTGGGCTTTGTCCCAAGACGTAGAAGTGTTCGTGCTAAAACGGCGATGAAATAATCCAAAACGGCTTTTGAAGTTAGGATTCTGTAAGTCTAAATAAAAACGATCCAAATCTTCGGCTTTACATAGTCCCTTGTATACTACGGTATTTGCCGATAATGAGGCAAAAAACAGCTCACAGGCTCCATTTTGCTTGAGTTTGGTTCGGGTATATTGCTTACTCACATACAACAATTTATCAAATGAGGCATTGGTACGACAATGGGCAGGGCGCTCCAATATCGCTTGTAGAATGTAGGGCAGGCTCTGTCGGGCATCTTCTCCCAATACGCTTGGCTCAGTGGGTACCTCTCTATACTCAAGTACCTTCATACCCATAAAGGCAAAAGTGTCTTCGAAAATACGCAGTGATTTCCTTCGTTTTTCTCGGTTTTGGGGGGCAAATAGGGTAGCCAGGGCAATCGTTTCTTTGTCGTATCCCAACATTTCAAAAGGAATATCTAACATAATGCCTGCTCCATCACCAGTAATTTGATCGGCGCCGCAGGCTCCTCGGTGTTCTTCACATTTTAAGGCGTGTAAGGTTTGTTGGAGGGTGTCAAAACTGTAGGTTACCTGTCGGTTGGCAATAAACCCCACACCACAAGACGACTTCTCGTAACTTGGCTCGTAGAATTGCATAAATATTGTATTATTAGTAATATAATTATTAATATATCTATAAAGTGAGTAGGCATTTACAAGGGAAAATGAATATACTCACAAACAAAGATTAACACAAATTATAACGACTCAATAACTAATTAATACAATATTTTATTCTGTAAATCACATAACTGAACAAACAAAGTTTTAAATAAAATTATTTATATTTTTTAAGGAAATAATAATAAATACGTTATCATAATGAGTGAAGCATTTATATCATTGTGTATCACCTACTATATAATAGCAGGATGCACATTTTCGTTTTTTTATCGCATTTATAGCATAAAAATATAAGACAGGACAGAAATTTGCCTAAAAAGAACTTGAACCAAGCTACGATTACGACTCTTAAGACAATAGAAATAATAAACATGCACTACTTGTTGTTGACAAAGTTTCTTCAATACAAATACATTTTCTTCATATTTATAGTAAGTTTAATTTATACTCCTACTCAAGCCCAGCAAATCATCACACTTGATAAAAGTTTTCAAAAGCAAGTACTGACCAACAATACGCGCGTAAAGGTTTATCAGGATACCAAGAAAGCGCTCAACCTGACGAGTGCTATGCAGCTAGATTGGGATACTCAAGCACAAGATTTAAAAAATCCGGTATGCATAGCCGAAACAGATGCTGGGGTACTTTGGCTCCGTTTCAATCTTAATGTGGCCCATCCTGATTTATACCTTTTAACCACTTTTAATTTTTATGGCACCTCAGTGTTGTACTACCGACACTCCTCGGACTCAAGCTGGCAAAAAACCATCCTCACCGAGGAGATGTACCACCATAACCGTCCACACGAATACTACTTCTTTAGGCAGTTTGTGATGAAACTTAAGAAAAAAGGGACATATGAATGCTACTTTAGAACCCATGGGTTAGGTGCCATCACGCTTTTTTCCAACCAATACCTGGAAAAAAAACAGGTCTATAATGAACTTACTTTCTTACTTATCTTCATTGGGGCTTTGTTGGCCATTACCCTCTATAATTGCTTTTTAATCTTTGCCACCAAAGACCGCGTTTATATTTATTATTCTGCCTATCAAGTCACCAATATTATTCTTGGGCTGCTTTTCGCGGGGGTATTGGCAGCTTATAATTTAGATTATACCTACAGTGAGAACAGATCTGGATATACTAATTTCTTTTTTATATCTCATTTGGCCAACCAACTTTTCGCTTATCACTTCTTGAAAGTACCCTCAACATTGGGCAAAACCTGGACAAGGCTTTATATACTCCTCATTGCAATGTCTATTGGAGCCATCATTGCATCGCACTTTGCTGAGCTATATTATACCCAAATGCTCGTCGAAAACCTGTCGGTTATTACGCCTTTGTGCTTATGGATAAGTGGCATATGGGCCTATTTTAAAAAGAAAAGAAAAGAAGCTCGTTTTTATATCATCGCTTATGTGTTTTATCTAGCCGGCTTTTTAATTGCTTTCTTAACTGCCAATGGTTCTGTCAGCACCATCTTGGGGTATAATGCTTTTTTGACAGGGGCAGTGTTCGAGGCTATATTCTTTTCACTGGCACTGGGCGATCGTATCAGTATTTTGAGAAAAGAAAAAGAACAAGCTCAAAACCAAAACATCAAGTTGATTCAAGAACAAAAGGCGATTTTGGAGCAAAAAGTACAAGAACGTACCGCTGCACTCAGCAAAGCCAATGAGGATATCATGATTCAAAATCAAGAGTTGAAATCCAGACGTGAGGAAATATTGGCGCAAAATGAAGAATTGTATCAATCGCAGGAAGAAATTTCAGCCCAACGTGATGCATTACAAAAAACCAACGTAACCCTTGACCGAAGCAGACGTCAAATTGAGTTGAGTATCAATTCGGCAAAAAATATCCAACAAGCCATCTTACTCAATGAATACAAATTTCAAGATCATTTCGCAGAGTATTTTCTCATCAATCGTCCCAAAGATGTTGTATCTGGTGATTTCTTTTGGATCAACAAAATACAGGATAAGATCATATTAGTGGCCGCTGACTGTACCGGACATGGAGTACCAGGTGCTTTTATGACCCTCATTGGGGCCAACTTGTTAGACAACATTATCCGGGTAAACAATATTCAGGACCCTGCAGCTATTTTGAGTCACTTACATACCCAGGTAAAAATTGCCCTACACCAAGAAGAAACGAATAATAACAATGGCATGGATGC
>CALDJV010000449.1 GCA_937899305.1 uncultured Cytophagaceae bacterium | reverse complement strand
AATGACTTACCTTCAGGTGCTGGGTAAATCCAGTAGAAAGTATGGTGAGGGTTTTACTCATTACCTTTTTACCGTGTTCATCAACCAACTTCATTTCTGCCTTGGTTGGCTACGGACTGATTAGCCGAGTATTAATTTTCTGGCTAGTGTACACCGGATTGGCTGAAGCCAATGGTGTCTTAAACTGGCGCTTAAAAGAAGTCATCCCTTGTGCATAGGCCAGCGACTTGAGTTGGTACTTGGGGTGACTATGTCGCGCTATTTGTTGTAGCTGTGCTGATTGTTGAGGTATTTTGAAACGTACCAACATTTTGGTTTTAGAAGCCCTAAAAGGCACCATCTGGTTAAAAGCACAGTAATAGCAGTTTTGGCTGTAGCCAAGCAGTGATAATAGACAGCAAGCAAGCGTAATAATGGTTGTTTTTAGCATAATTATTTTATTATAATATTTACTTAGGTGGGTCTGATCACTGATAGATAAGTCAACCGAATACCAAGACAGTTAAGGGGTTGTACTAGCTAATATTTTGAGGGTATAGCCTGCATCAGCAGGGTAAATTTTTATGTTACAATTATATTTCAAAAAAATGCAGAAATGGTCAATGGTAGGGGGTACAATCAAGGTACATTGAACAGTACAAAATCGGTACATGTGTTACAAAAGGTGTCTATTATTGCGTTTTACCCTAATTTACTCTGAAAATACAGGATAAAAACGCGTTTTGAGATAGCTCATCTACAATTGAGAAATAGGTACCATAAAAGTAAATAGTTGGAGTACATTAGCCCCTGTTATAGCGTACTAGTTTTGCAGTCAGTATTATATTTTGAATCAATACCACACATCAGACACATATACCGTTTTGTATGCGTATGGGCAATAAATTGATCAACCTAATTTGTTGCTTTATGAACACAACCAAACACACTTTACTAACTGCAATCATTTGTTTGCTCGCTTTTGATCTTCATGCTCAGTTTTCACTTGGAGTTCGGGGAGGTTTTACTCGTTCTTGGGAGGAGTATGGCGCGGTAACATTACCCAATGATGCCACCATTCATGTAGATCGGCTTCAGGTATCTGGCTTGGCGTACTATTCTTTTGGTAAATACTTCAGCGTGGGCATTGAACCTGGTTTTGTACAACGGGGAGCTGCTTGTATACCTGGTTGGAACGGAGGGGGAGGACTTTTTGTAGGAGACACCAAGTTTTTATTGAACTATGTAGAGTTGCCATTGATGGCCAAAGTGAGTGTACCCTTGTACCGCCAACTCAAAATTTTTGGCAAAGCAGGGTATGGCGTGGCCAGAATTGTTTCAGCTTATGAAGAAACCAGTTTTCTTGGTACTGACCAGGCCACCATTAAATCATCACTGGACTTTGATGCCAATCCTAGCCTGCAGAAGTGGGACCATGGCCTCTACGGTAGCGTAGGACTTTCGTTTGATATTGGAGCCAATCAAATTTTTGTGGAATCGCTCTATTATGCGGGTCAGCGAGATTTTGATACCTCATTCACCTCCAAAAACCGAGGATACCATTTAGGGATAGGCTACATGAGGCGTTTCTAAAAATTGGTCGAATGCTTTCGCTTGCTCACTGGTAGGTGAAAGCATTTCTTTAAATAAAGTGCTAGTCTTCAGGGAAATAATCATTGTTTATAATCACCCATTATACAGTTTTTCTCATCCTTTCTGGCCATTTCATATACTTTCTCTCTCCATACCAATCACTACCCCAAATACAACAATTTCTATTACCTCAGCCCTTTCCACAAGCAAAGAATTCCTAAAAAGTATCACATCTGGATATAAGACGTCTCAACCCGCTCATTGATACCTTTTTGAGTAAAATCTTTTTTTAATTGGACCACATTGTGATACAATAAATTACCTGAACCACTTCTGAGGTAATGATGATAGAGCACAAGAGTATCAATATGGTTAGTGTTAAGTTTTTGATTAACAGTGTGTTATGTGGTATGATCATTTTCTCCTATCTCTTGCATCATTTGTCCAAGTTGTTTTCGTTGCTTTTTTTTTCCTTGCGGATCACTAACTAAATAACATATCAAACATGAATTACAACTTTTCACCATTACAATCTATTCATAGATTGTGGTCAAACTTATTACTCCTGGTACTGTTCAGTATCGGGTCACTTTCTGCCTGGGGCCAAGTATCTTTGGTCAAGGATATCAATGTCATTCAAAAGACGCCAAGTCCCACCTATGATCGAAAACTGACCGAGTTTAAAGGCAAATTCTTTTTCTCTCAGTATGACCAGGTTCATGGCACTGAACTATGGGTGAGCGATGGTACTGCAGCGGGTACCAAACTATTCAAAGACATTTTGCCAGGCGGGAACAGTGGAGCACCTACCTATCTTATTGTAGTAAAAGATCGTTTGTATTTTGTTGCTTACGATGGCACCCAGTCGGCTTATCAGAGCGATAAAACCTTGTGGGTAAGTGATGGTACCAGTGCGGGTACGGTTCCATTTATGGACTTAGGTCAACATCGCTACTTTGATATAGAGGCAGGGGAAGATAAGTTTTATTTTGGGGTCGATGATCAGTTATGGGTGAGCGATGGCACCAAGGCAGGTACCAAGCTGATTAAGGACATCGAAACAGATGAGCCCAGGAGTTATAATAATGTTTCAATAGATGAGGTTGTTGGAGACCTGGTATTCTTTAGATTTGATAGCAAAGACTGGATCAGTAATGGTACTCCCGAAGGAACCCGCCCTGTGGAGGAAGTTATTCCAAAAGAAATTCGTTATTTTGATGAAAGTAATTTGAAAGCACTGGGAGATAAATTTTACTTCAGAGCAGATCATCCAACCTACGGAGATGAACTTTGGATCACTGATGGTACTCAGGCTGGTACTTACCTGCTCAAAGATATTGGACCAGGAACAAAGAGTGGAATTGGATATAGTTATGTTGTGGCCATCATTGGTAACAAGTTGTATTTTCAAGCAGATGACGAGGTACATGGAGAGGAACTGTGGGTAACCGATGGTACCCCGTCAGGTACTTACATGCTCAAAGACATTGGGCCAGGCAGTGAAGATGGATTCGAGGAAGAATATCAAGTGTTGAACAATAAGCTATATTTCCGGGCTGACGATGACGTACACGGAAGGGAGCTTTGGGTGACGGATGGTACCCAGTCAGGTACCAAACTATTCAAAGACATTGATCTGGGTAGTGCAAGTGGTTATCCTAATGATTTAACTGTCCTGAACGGTACATTATATTTTGAAGCTGATGATGGAGTGAATGGATATGAATTGTGGGTAAGTGATGGTACCGTGGCAGGTACCAAGTTATTCAAGGATATCAATCGAGGACGCTGGAGTAGTAATCCCAATGATTTAACAGTAATAGATAATAAATTATATTTTGAAGCAAACAACGGAACACTGGGCAATGAACTATGGATAAGCGATGGGACTACTGCGGGTACTCGGTTAGTCAAAGACATCAACCCGGGTACTGAGGATAGTGAAATTCGTAATTTCACTCAAGTAGGAGATCGCTTGTATTTTGTGGCTAATGATGGGGTGCATGGCAAGGAACTATGGGTAAGTGACGGAACTACTGCGGGTACTAAGTTGGTTCAAGATATTTATTCTGGTAATCGTGATAGTGATCCCCGCTATTTCAAAGTCAAAGGGGAATTACTTTTCTTCTATGCCACCAATGCAGATGGAAGCGAAGATTGGGTAAGTAATGGCACTGAAGCCGGAACGAATTTAGAGGAGGATGTTTTTCCGGAAGTAGGGGGGTATACTGCAGAGGTGTACGGTTTAGGAGATAAATTGTATTTTAAAGCCGATGGTGGAGCGTTTTGGATAAGCGATGGTACCAAATCGGGTACCCAACCGCTCAAAGAGCCTAGCTATAATCGGTACGATGGCCTAGAAGCTAACAGTTCTCATCGCGTGATAGGAAGAAAGCTCTATTTCAGTGCGAGTGATGGTGTACATGGAAAAGAACTCTGGGTAAGTGATGGTACGACCGCAGGTACCCAAATGCTCAAAGACATCCATCCAGGAAGTGAGGATAGTGAGGTGGTGATACTTGCCACACTGAATGACAAATTCTTTTTTCGGGCGAATGATGGCGTACATGGTAATGAATTGTGGGTAAGTGATGGCACCACCGTGGGTACCCAAATGCTCAAAGACATCAATCCTGGGGTAGCGGGAAGTTTTGCTTTAGGGGTGACGCTTCTGAACAATAAGGGATAAGAAAATAATTACTTTCCCATTTCAGAACTTTGGCACAGTCTTG